>NZ_JAYUPA010000581.1:0-1542 GCF_043760365.1 Armatimonas sp. | reverse complement strand
TCAGGAGCGAGTTGCGGCTCCGTGGGCCAGAGACCACTTGCCCGCCACTGGCCGACGCGCTCTCCCTGGAATGCCAGATGTCGGTGCCACCAAGTGCTGTCGGGCTTAATGGCCTGAAAACGTAGTCGCGGGCCCGGGTAGGCGGGGAAAAACCAGCCCTGTGGATTGTCAGTTAAGGGAAATACGTGATCATCGTAGGCCACTTCGATATCCCCCTGGCAGACGAATTGGATCGTGTAATAGCCATGCAGGTGCTTGTCTAAAACCAGGGTGTATTTTGGGTGATTATTGCTTGCGAGAAATGTCAGATTGCTCATATAGTGCAAAAGTTTACTGTTTTAGTGTATTGTCTGTAAGGGCAAGATGCTCTATAGTGTACGGTATCCGATGGTGTCAAACCACCGGGCTATTCTGCTCTTTGAGGAGACGATATTTATGAAGCGACGCTCTGCTTTTACTTTAATTGAACTTCTAGTTGTTATAGCCATTATCGCGATCCTTGCCGCGATTCTCTTTCCCGTTTTTGCTCAAGCGCGTGAGAAAGCTCGCGCGATTTCTTGCATGTCCAATGTCAAACAAATTGGCGTCGCCATGATGATGTATGCCCAGGACTACGACGAGACGATGTCCATGGGATTTACGAACCCTGGCGTTTCTCGCGACTGGACGGTTGACTTGATCCCCTACATCAAGACCGGCGATACCAATCTAGCCGCCTCGATCAACGCTGCGCTGGCGTCCACGCGCCCCGATCTATTCTGTGCGAAGCTGCCGTTCTACCAGTGCCCTAGTAAAGCCCCCTCCCGTGACACGCGTGGCTTCCGCCGAGGCTTTGGCTTCAACTGGTGGCTGGCCACAGGCACGGGGGTTCCACTTGCTGCTGTCGCCACGCCTGCAAGCGCTCTGGCATTTGGGGAGATTTGGGGAGAGGTGGATCGCATCTTTCCCGTCAATACTCCGGCAGCCGTCGACCAGCGCTTCCGCCCCGAACCACGGCATAATCTAGGGCTGAATGTCGCGTTCTGTGATGGGCATGCGAAGTATTATGTGGGGACGGATTTGAAATTGCGTTGGCCGACGGGTCTTGCCTGGCCGCAGGCAGATGGGCCGCTGGGCACGTTCTTCAATATCGCAACCGGGCTCTAAAGTTATCGAGTGATGGCGAGCAGAGGTCGGACTCCGGCCTCTGTTTTTTTTGGTGGAGGAACTACACACGACTATGGGAAGACTGACCGACGCGCAGGTTGCGCAGTTTAAAGCCGATGGTGTTTTAGTGGCTGAGGGGATTCTCGACGACTCCGATCTCGCCCCAGTGGTCGAGGGCTACACGCGCTGGATCGAGGCGAAGGCACAGGAGCTAGCGATCCCCGACCAAGCAAGCAACGAGCCGTTCGAGCGCCGCTTTGCCCGGCTCCACGCCCAAGATACGACTATGGAGCGCGGTATGGATGTGATGAACGCGCGCTTGCCGGAGTTTTTCGCGTTCCTGCGCTGCCAGAATCTATTAGACGCGGTTCAGCAGCTTCTCGGGACGCCCGAGCT
>NZ_JAYUPA010000580.1:0-4339 GCF_043760365.1 Armatimonas sp. | reverse complement strand
ATGTCGCGACTATCCAGGCGCTGGCTTACGGCACAAGAGCGATTGTGGACGCAATGAACGCGGCGGGCTTTGCCATCACGCAGATTGTCGCAACCGGCGGCGGCACGAAAAACCCGCTCTGGCTCCAGCAGCACGCCGATGCGTGTGGCTTACCGATCACTCTGGGGCGCGAGTCCGAGTCCGTACTGCTGGGCTCCGCGATTCTGGCCGCGCACGCCTCGGGCGACTACGCTCGTGTCACCGACGCGATGAGCGCGATGGGTCGCGCCGGAGAAACGATCACGCCCAACCCGGCCACGCGCGCCTTCCACGATGCTAAATACGCGATCTGGCGCGATCTTTATGAATCGCAAAAACGCCACCGGGAAATTATGGCGGACGTGGGCATGGAGACGGGCGCATAAATGATGGGCCCATAAATGGGCCTCAGCTCACCGTAGACCGATCCCCTCGTATGCCGCCGGTTGAAAACCGGCGTCTGCAGTAGCCTTCGGCTGCAAAGCCCGTTCCGGGCTAACCTCCCCCGGCGCTCCGCGCCACCCCCTCCGGCTTCGCGAAGGGGGTAGCCAGCCTGGCACAGGCTTTGCGGCACGCAGTGCCATTGCAGACGCCCAATTCATTGGGCGGAGAATTATGTGTAAAATTAAAACAATAATATTAATAATTAAATGAAATATTAAAAAACAAAACCATAAAATAACAATAATTAAACACATAATGACAATAATTAAATCATTTATATAAAGACAATAATAAATATTTATAATATTTAAATTAATAATATCAATAATTAAACAAATTAAATCAAAATTATAAAGACGCTTATTGATACAAACGAGAAGGAGTGATATAATTTGTGCGGAGGTTTTACAATGAGAAAGTTCGATCTCGCGGCAAAGGCACACGCCTACGCCGATCACTGGAACAATGCCGAGACAGCACGGGGGCAGGCGATTGTTTTACCAAACGGCACCACCCATGATGGGTTTACCGACAAGGCAACCGATGCCCAAGCCGCACAGGCCACGTTGATTACCCGTACCAACGACATGGAGAGCGCCATGCAGACCCGCGATAACACCCTCGGGCCGCTCCAGAGCAGCACCACGCTCTTTACCGCCTACGTGCGCGCCGCAGCGCCGGGCAGTGTCTTTACCGCGATGCTCCCTAAGATCCCCCCCGCCACCGCCGCCGCCGTCAAGTGGGGCAAGGTTCTCGGTGATCTCAACGAAATCTGGACGCGCCTGGATGCCACCGCGCCGGGCGAGTACCCCGCGCTCACACTGCCTGTCACGCTCTCTAGCGGCACCACCCGCGCCTTGTTTGGGTCCGCCGTTGCCACGTTTGCAACCGCCCTCACGGATCTACAGAGCGCCGTGAATGACATCAAAGCGGCACAGGGTACGCTCCGCAACCTCGGCACCAGCATCAACACCGACATTAGCGCCTACCGCAAGCTCATCCGCAGTCTCTTCCCCGCAGGCCATCCCATCCGTGCCAGCCTGCCGTAGAAAACCCCCTCCTGCCTCCCCCTTCCCTGGTACAGGGAAGGGGGCCGGGGGGATGGGTTCGGGAAGCAGGGCCAAGGGGATGGGTTCGGGAAAAGGGGGTAATCATGCTCACCGTTTTTAAGCAGGAGCTGCTTCTACGGCTGCGCCAGGGAGCGACCTGGGGACAATTTCTCTTTATCCTCCTAGGTGCCGTCGGGGTGATGATGAGCGACCGGGGGGACGCCGACAACGGGCGGCTCTTTGCCAATGCACCGACGCAGCTTGTGATGATCTGTAGTGTTTTTTGCCTGGTCGCCGGGCCGATTGTCGCCGCCATTGCCGGCACGGGCATCTTGCGCGACTTTGAACTGCGCGTCCACGAGTTCTTCTTCACATCGCGCCTCAAAGCGTGGCAGTACTTCTTTGGGCGCTATTTGGGCAGCTTTATCGTCACGGCGCTCCTCTTCACGGCGCTCCCATTCGGGCTGTGGCTGGGAACGGTTCTGCCGGGCGACACGACCCATCTTGGCTCATTTCAGCTTGCACCCTACACTTTTTCGTACTTTGTGATTCTGTTGCCGAATCTTTTTCTGACCAGCGCCCTGTTCTTTGTGGCGGGGGCGCTCACGCGAAACCTCTTTGCCGTCTATGCGCTGGGAATCGGGCTTTTTGTGTTCTACCTCATCAGTGCCGCGCTTGCGGCGGGGATCGAGAGTCGGGGTGTGGCGGCGGCGCTTGACCCCTACGGCATGGTGCTCACGATGGTTGAGACGCGGTACTGGACACCGGCGCAAAAAAACGCGGGGCTGCCCTCGTTGGATGGGGCGCTACTGACCAATCGGTTGCTCTGGTCGGGGATCGGGCTGGGAGTCCTGATGCTGGGAAACCTGCTCTTTCGCTTCTGCGCCCTGGCCCCGCAGCTTCCGCGCCGCACCCATGAGGGAGGCGTGCCGCCCCCGCAAGCAGCGATTCCTCGGGCCACCGTGAAAGCGCGTCCTCGGGCGTGGCGGAGCTTTTTGCATCTGGCACGCTTTTACACCCGCTCTATTCTCAAGAGCTGGCCCTACTGGCTCTTTCTCGCGCTGGGGCTGCTGGTCTTTGCCGTGACGGGGCAAAAAGAAGAGGGATTTACGGGAACGGCGCTGCTGCCCACCACAAGCCACGTTCTCAAGGAAGTGAGTGACAGCTACTTAGTGCTCTTTATCTTTGTCGCGGCGATCTATGCCGGGGAGCTGTGCTGGCAGGAGCGTATTTTACGCGTCGCGCCACTGGTGGATACCCTGCCCCTCTCACGGGCGACAGCGACTCTGGCTCGGTTTGCCGCCCTCGTACTGAGCCTGGCACTCGCCGGAGCGATCTACGGGGGAATTGGGATGCTCCAGCAGCGGGCGGGGGGCATCGTGCCGGATGCCAGTGGCTACGTGGTCGCGCTCTTTGGCGTGTGCGGAGTGCCCCTTTTGAGCATGTCCGCCCTAGCCTTTCTTATCCATAGCCGTGCGCCCAGTAAGTTTGTGGGACATATTATTTTCGTCGCACTGACCCTGCTACCGTCGGTGTTTGGTGAGCTGGGCTGGGAGCACCCGCTGCTCAATCTGGGGCTGGTCGGGGAAGCGCACTACTCCGACCTCGACGGCTTCAGCGCCTACACAGTGCAGCTTTTTGGGCTGGGGACGCACTGGCTATTACTGACCTGCCTCTTGCTTGGGCTCGCGATACAGCCAAAGCGGCGCGCGGCACTGGTGGCGCTGGCGGCTCTGTGTACGCTGAGCACGGGGCTTTTGCTCTATAACTTTCACGGGATCCATCGCTTCCAGAATGAGAACGGAGCAAAGCGCGAGCAGGCGGACTATGAGCGGGCGTATCGAGGGAACTGGGTAGACAGACCACAGCCAAAAATCACCGCCGCCAGCCTTGACGTGACCCTCTGGCCGGAGCGCCGGGCGTTCTCGCTGAGTGGGCGCTACACGCTCCAGAACAAGACCGGCAAGCCTATCCCTGAGGTTCTTCTGAGCTACGACAGTGATCTTGCGCTGCGCCAGCTCGTGTTTGGTGGAGATCGCAACGCCACACGCACCCAGAACAACATGGCTCTGGGAGTGCAGGTCTGGAAGCTCGCCACCCCGCTGGCTCCTGGTCAGAGCACTACCCTTGCGTTCACGCTGGTCTGGGACAAGCCGGGCTTCGCCGTGAGCGGCCCCCGCACCGATATTGCCACCAACGGGAGTTTCTTAGCCAACCTCGCCCCCCGGATTGGCTACCAGGCGGCAGTGGAGCTGACCGATACGGCGGAGCGCACGAAGCAGGGCCTGGCGCACTGGCGGGAGCTGCCGGAGAAAATCGGGCTGAGCCAGACCTACATCGGTGGCGACTCAGACTGGGTGAAGCTGGCGATCACGGTACGCACTGCGCCCGATCAGCGCGCACTGGCACCTGGTAAGCTTGTTCGGGAGTGGAGCGAGGGCGGGCGGCGCTGCTTTCGCTACGAATCAGACCATGTGGTGCGCTACTTCTGGTCGGTGGTCTCGGGCAAGTACGCCACCCAAAAGAGCGTCTACAAAGGCACTCCTATCACGGTCTACTACCACGCCGGGCACCCCTGGAACATCAAGCGGATTCTCGCGGGCGCAAAAGCCTCGCTGGCCTTCTGCTCCGAGACCTACGGGCCGTATCCGTTCTCTGAGCTGCGCGTTGTCGAGTTTCCCGCGCGTGGTGAGGCCGTGGCGGCGCAGGCATTCGCCGGAACGATTCCCTTCTCCGAGGACGGCGGCTTCACGATGAAGGTGGCTCCGGGGGACTTTGACACGCCGTTCTATGTCACGGCGCACGAGGTGGCGCACCAGTGGTGGGCG
>NZ_JAYUPA010000579.1:0-4341 GCF_043760365.1 Armatimonas sp. | reverse complement strand
CTTCTGATTGTCAACTTAAGCCTGTTTATATTTGTAAAGATCCTGAACGTTCCTTGTTAGGTACGCCTTCTTATTTAGTAATGTGCGAGGTACTTGATTCTACAGGAGCGGCACACGAATCAAATGGTCGTGCTACCATTGAAGATGATGATAACGATTTCTGGTTTGGATTTGAGCAGGAGTACTTCCTCTACGACGGTGCCACCAACAAGCCGCTGGGATTCCCAGATCGCGGCTACCCCGCTCCTCAGGGTCCCTACTACTGCTCCGTGGGGGCACGCAATGCCTTTGGTCGCGAGATTATCGAGGAGCACCTGGAGCAGTGTCTCCAAGCCGGGCTGAACGTCGAGGGAATCAACGCTGAAGTGGCCACGGGTCAGTGGGAGTTTCAGATTTTCGCCAAGGGTGCTAAAGAGGCTGGTGACCAGGTCTGGATCGCACGCTACCTACTGGAGCGCGTCAGTGAAGCTCACGATGTCTGGATCAACTGGCACTGCAAACCGCTGGGCGACACGGACTGGAACGGCTCGGGGATGCACGCCAATTTCTCCAACACGGCGCTACGCACGTCGGGCAGCAAGGATGTCTACGACAAGATCTGTCAGGCATTCGCTCCGGAAGACATCATCATGGCTCACATTGATGTCTACGGCCCGGACAACCACCTGCGTCTGACCGGCAAGCACGAGACCGCTCCATGGAACAAGTTTTCCTACGGGATCTCCGATCGTGGCGCGTCTATCCGCATCCCGATTGGTGCCGTTCAGAGGGGCTGGAAGGGCTGGCTCGAAGACCGTCGTCCCAACTCCGCTGCGGATCCCTACAAAGTAGCCTCACGGATCATCAAGACTGTCAAGACCGCGGAGGTCTGAGAAAAACAACAAAAGCCCCGGCCTACGGGCCGGGGCTTTTGTTGTTTTTTTATCCGTCGCTCGCGGCTACGCTCTGCGGCGGCGTAGTGCCGCAATGGCAGGAATCCCCAGCAGCGCCAGCGCAAGAGTACCTGGCTCCGGTGCAACACCACCAATGCTCTGCGTCCAGCCAATCACATCAAAGCCCTGAATATCACGTGCTGTGATTGTCAGTAGCTCTCCCGTACCAGCGGTCGGATCCATCACGCCCAGCCCCAGGTTGTCTTTCCAGTGGCTTGCCTGCCGACCATCACCAAAGTTTCGACCATTGGAGAAGAGACCCAGGTTAGTCGTGCCTCCATCAAGCGAAAAATACTTATTCGTATTGTCTGCGACCCAGTCAATCGTGTCGTTTCCCCCATTGGCAACACTGAGAGCCGAGCGACGGAAGAGATCCAGGGTAGAAACAAAGGTAAAAGCATTGCTACTGAAACCGGAGCCATTGCCATCCAGGATGTCCACACCACTGAGAAAGCCAAGTGAGTGCCCGATTTCATGCACGGCAATTCCCACAAAGTCATAGGCTCCCACAGTGATTCCATCAGTAGGGTCAAAGTCCCAGGAGAAGGTAGTGCTAAACGTAATGGTCGCATCCTGCGCGGCATTATTGCCGGCTAACAACCCCAGTGCCTTGGCATTGGCATTAGACATATGAACCGTGTTGGTATTGGCCCCCGTGGTGTCCAAAAAGGGAGTCGCACTGTTGACACCGTTGGGGTTGTCGGTCGTACGGTTCATCATCACTCCAAACGATGTCCCCCCATTACGATTCGGCAGATTTGCGATAGCCAGCGCATCGTCCGCCGAGTTGGCATCCGTGATCAGCGCACTACGGACGTTGGTGTAGGTGTAGTCTGCCTGTGTGCTACCCGCCTGTGCCAGGATGCCCGCACCCAGCGCGGAGAAGCCGATCTGAAGGTTGACCGTGACGTTATCCGTAAAGAGTGCTGACCAGCGGGCACCCGCGGCAGTGAAGCCATCAATGGCTTGCTGACTTGTACCCGCAACAGGTATCAAGTTGAAGGTAAGAGCACGGGAGCTTCCTGTCAGGTTCAGCAGAGCCAGAGCGGAGAATCCAAGACGTATGAGAAAGTGTGGTGAAATTAAACGCATATTTTCATTTCCTAGCAGTGGGGGCAGTACTCTCCCCGGTAATTATCAGTATGCCCTAATATTGACTGGAGGTACTAGTTTTTTGTTGGGTACAATCAGGCCATGCGAACGAGCGCAGTCGAGATTCTCCGCATTGAGGCGGGAAAGCGAACCCATCGAGCGGACTGCCTAGCGGTCGAGGAGCCTTTAACCATACGCGTGAGTGGGGAGGCTCTCTCCGTGACAATGCGGACGCCAGGTGAGGATGAGGAGCTTGTGCTTGGGTTTCTCTACGGAGAAGGGGTGATTCAGCGACGCGCGGATATTCTGCAGCTTCGGGGGGAGAAGTAACGCTTGCCCCAGGTGTGGCGCTTCCGTTGCCCCTCCGCCGCTTTCCTACCCATGCAGCCTGTGGGGTATGTGGTCGCAGTGCGCTTCCGCAGGCAGAGGAGCCACCACAGCGCAAGGGCGAGCCGCTGTTTTCACAAGCACTTTTCCCACAGCTCAGTGCGCACGTCCGTGCGGCACAGAAAGTCTTTGAGGCCACGGGTGGACTCCATGCCGCCGCCCTGTTCACCGCTGATGGCGCTCTGCACTGCTTGCGGGAGGATATTGGGCGGCACAATGCGCGTGAGCTACGAGCTGGTGCAGAAAGCCGCCCGCGCCGCTGCTGCGCGACCTACTTCCCCGAGGCCAATGTCCTGATCCCCCTGCGCAGCCACGCCGATAAGTCCAAGACTCCCACCAGCAAGTCCGTGGTTGTCCGGCTCCACAAGCTTACTTCACTGCCGGAGAAGTCTTAATAATCGCAGCATACTCGCCCAGCTCCACCCGCCATTTGTGACGTGAGCGCTTCTCCCACTGCTGCATCGCCGCCTCATGGTGACGATCAAAGGCAGCTCGGTCACAGTCATTCACTTTTAGGAAGTGCGCGATCAGCTTGGCGTAGTCCAGCTTTCCCTGCTGAGCGAGAATCCCCGCATAACCCAGATGCTTGATGTGGTGGCACCAGGGGCAGAGCGCAATAAAGCCCTCCAGCGTCTGAAGATGCGCCACGTCATCGTAGTGCCAGACCTCGTGGCAGTGCAGCGAGCCGCCCGCGCCGCAGATACCGCAGCGGTTTTCGTAGTGCAAGTAGACTTGGCTACGAATCCAGTCCCAGTCCTCGCGAGCGATCACGTTACGAAGATTGTTGTACCAAGACGTTGACGGCACCAGCTCCGCCGTCAGAATCAGCTCCGGCATTTTTTACCGTTTCCAGCGATCCGTGACAACTAAGAGTAGCAGAAATGCCCGCGCTACCAGACGGATGTCTGCGGAGAGAGGATTGCTCACTGCCAATGGTGCCGGGAGAGCACCACTCACAAACCAAGTAGCAACTTTCTTTAGATCTCCGTGATTGATCGCTCGGGCACTCACAGGCCGCCAAGAAGCTAGGCTCCCCGGAACTGCCTGAAGTGCCGCATCCTCTAGTAGTAAATGAAACAGAGCGTAGTAAGCAGCAGAAACCGCTCGCCTTAAGCTCGCTTGCTTCGGTCGCCCCCGTTCTCGCTTCGTCAGATGTTCGGCTTGCTCAAGAAGATCGTGCGAAAGACTCATGCCGCAATCGGTATCTTTCTATGTTTTCGTCGCTCACGCCTAGCCTTAGTTTCCACCTCTTCACGATCCAACTCCGCTTGCTCCGACTCAAGGCGAAATGTCACATAGGGCAGGTAGCCCAAACGTGTCTGACTAATTGTATCAAGAAGTACAAAGCTATACGCATTCACCTTATCCAGATAGGCATTATCAGGCTTCTCGCCGTCCTTCAGCAGTACCAGGATCATCACCGCCGGGTCGCCACTCCAGTCCTCGGAGAGATGAAACGACAGAGACGCCACAAATTCGGGTTTGGGCACACTCTCTATTATCGCCGCAATTTTCTGCTCAACACTCTCGCTGCTCTCGTTCATGGCGTTATTATACGCCCACAGAACGTGGACGTCATAAAGCCTTCGGCTGGGATGTCGCTCCGCGACAGAGAAATTCGGCAGTCGCGGAGTGACTTTTTGGCGGAACGCCTATTGACGCCCACCTTCGGTGGGCGGCTCCTCTCTACGCCATCAGTTCCTTAATCACTTTTGCGGGCTCCACTCCGGTGAGCTTCTGATCCAGCCCCTGGTATTTATAGGTGAAGCGTTCGTGGTCAATCCCCAGTAAATGGAGCACGGTGGCGTGGAAGTCGTGGACATCGCAGGGATCTTTGACGATATTGTAGGAGAAGTCGTCGGTCTCGCCGTAGATCGTGCCGGGCTTGGAGCCGCCGCCCGCCATCCACATCGTGAAGCAGCGCGGGTGG
>NZ_JAYUPA010000578.1:0-1544 GCF_043760365.1 Armatimonas sp. | reverse complement strand
AGCCCGCCAATTGCCTCTTTGCGCCCCGTGTCGGTGTACGAGAGTCCGCCCGCCGTGAGTCCGCCAATGTGCCGCTCGGGCGCGATGAGTAGTACATGTAGCCCGAGGCGAGCCGCCTGCACCGCCGCGCTCACGCCGCTCGCTGTGCCGCCATAGACACAGAGATCGGCGTGACGCGTGTGGGGCTTCTGCGCACCCGTTGGAGGCTTCCAATAAAAAAGGGACGTTAGTTCATCCGTTCTCATAACGTCCCCAGTGTATCAAATCCTATGTGTTAGAACGCAGCGTTGAACTGCATACCGTTTTGTGCACAGACACCCGTTGCTGCGGAGCAGCCCGTGAGCTCATCGGTGAAGGTCAGGTTGACGTTCGGCTGCCCGGTCATATCGGCACCAAACTCTAGAAACTTGATCGCTGTTTTCTTCTTGAACTTCGCGTGACCGTCGCAGTAGAGCAGGTTCGCGCCGCCCGTGCTACCGCCTGCATGCTGCACATCATAGAAGGGGTGGTTGAACTGATAGAAGCGCGTGGTCGAACCCGTCACGACACAGGGCCGTACTTGGCCGACACGGGTCTTGAACTTATACTCCTGGGCGAAGACAATATCCGCAGGGGCGGGAATCGCGGCCAGGGCCTTGGACGATACTATTCCATTGAGGAAGTAGCTTCCGTTGCCGCCACCCGCCACATTGGTCTCCGCGTAGGCGCTGCCCGCGCTGAAGCTGGAGCGTGGGGTTGTGTTGGGGCAGAGGTAGACCTGAAGGTTCTTGATGTAGGGCTGGATATCACGCTGCCAGTTGCGAACAACGGTGGAGCCCACTGCCACCTCAGGAGTCATAAAGCCCAGAGGGTTGGTGGTACCTGCAGCATTGGTCAGACCTGCATCGCCTTGGTTGTTGTGTGGGGCTCCTGTGTGGTTGCCGGGTAGGACTTCATCATAGTCCTGCGTATACATCATTAAACCAACCCCGATCTGCTTAAGGTTGGAGAGGCAGGCGGTCTGGCGGGCCTTTTCACGGGCCTGTGCGAAGACGGGAAAGAGAATAGCGGCGAGAATCGCGATGATTGCGATCACCACGAGAAGTTCGATTAATGTAAAGCCCGCTGTGCGGGTAAAAGCACGTTTCATTGCTGAGGTTCCTTCTGTGGAAGTTTTAGAGATGAGCCTGTCGGGGCCGCCGTACTTTGGCGGTGGATCAGGCAGGTCGGGATCGGGGCCATTTGGGGCGGCTCCTTGCCCTGCAACAGACACTGGAGCACTTTGAGCGCTCCTTCCGCCTGCGCGTCGAGAGGGTTCTCGACGGTGGTGAGTGGCGGGACGGCGGTCTCCGCCAGCACATTGTTATCAAAACCAATAATCGAGAGATCGTCGGGGACATAGAGCCCCATCTCTCGTGCCGTAACGGTGAGCTGCCAAGCAGCATTATCGTTGTAGGCTATAAAAGCCGTTGGATGATCGGGCTTTGAGACCACATCCAATGCCTCCGCGAGAGTAAGACACTGCGCCTCCAGCCCCGCAGCAGCCAACGCTTCCTGGTAGCCTA
>NZ_JAYUPA010000577.1:0-4344 GCF_043760365.1 Armatimonas sp. | reverse complement strand
CAAGTTCGCCTTGTATCCAATCATTGATTGGCATGACGAATCCCTGTTTCCGTCGGTAGAGCACCTCAGAAGGGACATACCGCTCAGCAAGTCGTTTCAGTAGATATTTAGTCTGCCATCCCTGTGTAAGCTGTTCTATAGGAATGGTTGCGGCAAATTCAAGAAGCTGGATATCCAGTAAAGGAGAGCGCCCTTCAACAGAATGGGCCATCGTAGACACATCCATCTTTGTTAGTAGCTGATTCGGTAAATAGGTTGTCAACTCAGCATTCAGAACGCGGTCGCCATCCGTTGGCCCATCGCTTTTTTCCCATGCCGTACGATAGTGTGCATCGGCATCAATATCTTTAAGACTACTGAATGCGTCCGGTAGGTAAAGTTTATCCCGAAACTCCCGGAAGCCGCGTTCATAAACAAAACGATCTTGAGGCCGAGAAGCCCTCAGAGCACTGCTGAGCAATTTACCACGCTTCCCTAGCAAAGACAGTCCTTTTGCGCTTGGTTGGTGTAAGAATGCAGGAATTTTTTCATAACAAGCCTGTGCAGCCCGCGCGATCATCGGGCGAGAGTATCCTCCAAAGCCTTCATCACCCCCATCTCCATTGAGAATCACTGTCACATGCTCGCGTGCGCAACGGGATACCGCAAATGTAGGAACAATTGAGACGTCAGCCATGGGCTGACCGTAGTGCCAGATAATCTCAGGAAGATTATAAATCTCATTCGCAGGAAGCGTATGTTCATGGGAATTGGCCTTCCAGCGATCAGCAACCATACGCGCAAAGGGGCGTTCGTCAAACTTGGGATCTTCAAAACCAATCGTCACGGTTTCTACAGGTTCATCACGAAGCTGGGACATCAGTGCAACAACAAGCCCGGAGTCCACTCCTCCAGAGAGAAACGCTCCCAAAGGTACATCCGACATCAAACGACGCTCAACGGCTTGTCGGAGTCTTGCATCTAACTCATCAAGAAGCTCAGGCTCTTTTCTTTTTTTCTTATGGGCATAAGACAGTGTCCAATATGTCCCCAGCTGCACCTTGCCTCCAATACATTGAAATCCATAGTCCTTCTCACCTAGTTTAATAGTTCCAAACTGGGCAGGGAGTAAACAATAAATCCCTTTGTAGATTGTATGCGGCGCTGGCACGGCTTGATAAATCAAGTATTGATCCAGGGCAACCCTATCCACTTCAGGCTTTTCCGGCAGCAACGTCAAGAGGGCATTCAATGTCGAGGCGAAAGCAAACTCCCCCGATGGCAGCTCAGTGTAGAAAAATGGCTTCTTCCCTACTCGATCTTTGGCAAAAAAGAGCGTCTGCTTTTCCTCGTCCCAAATCGCAAAAGCAAACATCCCATCAATTCGCCGAAGCAGTCCTTCAAAACCCCACTCTTCGTAACCATGAATGAGCGTTTCGGTGTCGGTATTTGATTGAAACTGATGTTTTTCTAAGAGATCACGGCGAAGCTCTGCAAAATTATAGATCTCTCCATTGAACACAATCCAGACAGATTGCGTCTCATTGCACATCGGCTGGTTACCACTAGGAGAAAGATCAATAATGGCAAGGCGACGAAACAACAGAGACGCTTGGCCACATTGGACCATTGCCCCAGAGTCAGGACCACGGTGATGTATCGCATCTAATGTTTTTTGATACGTCTCGCCCGTCCTAGGATTATTAGTAATAATGCCCGCTATGCCACACATAACTTGTACTTTCGTTTTTCAGCGATTAAGGGAGCTTCTACACGGATCTTTATCCGCCCACTGAAGTTAGCAGCTCTTCCCTTGCAGATATGCCAGGCGTGTGCCTTTCCCAAGGAAAAACAGCTTCAAGCTAGCAAAGTGTAACACTTTTCTTTACACGAAGCAAGGCACTTTTCGGCACGTGTCAAGCCTCCGAATGTGATTGTGCAGGGTGGCTACCGAATCACCCTGCGCATTCGTAGAGTCAGTCCGTGACGGCCCCCACACTTGCGGTGGAGACGAGCTTAGCGTACTTGGCAAGCACGCCTCGGGTGTAGCGCGGCGCGGGTGGCTGCCAAACGGCGCGGCGGGCTTCGAGTTGGGCGTCGTCCACGTTGAGCGTGAGGCTGAGCGTGATGGCATCTATCGTGATGCTGTCGCCCTCTTTAACTAAACCGATAGTTCCGCCGACGGCGGCTTCGGGTGCAACGTGACCGACCACGAGGCCGTAGGTGCCCCCCGAGAAGCGCCCATCGGTGATGAGGCCAACGGAGTCGCCGAGGCCCGCGCCGATAATCGCAGAGGTCGGGGCAAGCATCTCGCGCATTCCCGGACCGCCTTTGGGGCCTTCGTAGCGAATCACCAGCACATCGCCGGGATTGATCATTCCCGCGAGAATGGCCGTGAGCGTCTCTTCCTCGCTCTCAAAGACCCGAGCAGGGCCGGTGAGTACCGGCGATTTCACGCCCGTAATCTTCGCGACGCAGCCCTCGGTCGCTAGATTTCCACGTAAGATTGCCAGATGGCCCTGCTTATAGATCGGTGTCTCGAAGGGCCGGATGATCTCCTGATCGGCAGGCGGCGCATCGGGGATGCTTACCAGTGTCTCGGCAATCGTCTGGCCGGTGATGGTGACGCAGTCGCCGTGGAGCAGGCCCGCATTCAGGAGCATCTTCATCACCTGCGGCACGCCCCCGACATGGTGAAAGTCATTGGCGAGATACTTGCCCGAGGGCTTGAGATCGCACAAAACCGGGACGCGCTTGCGGATTTCCTCGAAATCGTCAATGGCGAGCGGCACCTCGGCGGCGTGGGCGATAGCGAGCAAGTGCAGCACGGCGTTGGTCGAGCCGCCGGTCGCCATCACCACGGCAATCGCGTTCTCAAATGCCTTGCGGGTCATGATCTGGCGCGGCAGGAGCTGTTTTTTGATAGCTTCCACCAAGACGCGGCCACTCTCGGCAGCGCTCTCGGCTTTCTCTGGGTCCACCGCCGCCATGGTCGAGCTGCCCGGCAGGCTCATACCCATCGCCTCAATCGCGCTGCTCATCGTGTTGGCGGTGTACATCCCGCCGCACGAGCCCGCGCCGGGAATCGCATGGCACTCGATGCCGCGCAGCTCCTCGTCGTCCATCTTGCTCGCCGCGTGCGCCCCGACGGCTTCAAACACACTGACGATATTCAGATCACGACCGCGAAACTTGCCCGCCTTGATCGTCCCACCGTAGACAAAGATCGCCGGGATATTCATTCGTGCAATCCCGATCATCGCGCCGGGCATGTTCTTGTCACAGCCGCCAATGGTCAGCACCGCATCCATGGACTGCGCCATCACCGCCGTCTCGATGCTATCGGCGATCACCTCGCGGCTCACGAGGCTATACTTCATGCCCTCGGTGCCCATTGAGATACCGTCGCTCACGGTGATCGTGCCAAAGGTCTGCGGCATTCCTCCAGCGTCACGGATCGCCGCCTCCGCTCTTTCCGCGAGCGGGCGAATCCCCATGTTGCAGGGCGTGATGGTCGAGTGGGCGCTGGCAATCCCCACAATAGGCTTCTGGAAATCTCCATCGCCAAAGCCGACAGCGCGGAGCATGGAGCGGTTCGGGGCGCGCTGGACGCCCTCAGTGATAAGACGGCTGCGCAAGTTTAAAGGCACGGTTGGGTTCAAAGGCACGGTATGAAAAATCCTCCGGGGTTATTCTATCGCGTGCCGCCGGTTGAAAACCGACGTCTGCAGTGGCGCAAGCGCCGCAAAGCCCGTGCCGGGCTCCCGAACCTATTTCCTCAGCCCGGCACGGACTTTGTAGCCGCAGGCCACTGTAGCCACCGATTTCCAATCGGTGGCTATGCCTTCACGTCGAGCTTTTCCAGGAGCTGGGGCCGCTCCCGCAGGGCGATTCGGGCGAACTTGAGGTAGGTGGCAGACCAGTGATCTAGCGCGGCGAGGGCGTCGTTCTGCTGGGGGGTGAGGTCTTGCGCCCCGCCTTTTGCCCCTTCTTGTGCACTGTCCGCCGCCTTGAGCGCCGTGAGCTTGGCACGCTCGCTTGCCAGCTTCACTGCCGTGTAGCCGTGCGCTGCCAGCGCTGTTTTTATGTCGTCGGGGCCGTTGGTTGCGCCGTCGAAGAGGGCATCGGCGGCGCGGAGAAACGCGGCGAGGCTCTGGGGGGTATTGCCGCTGAGTCCGAGCGCGGTGCGTCCGTGTGCGCCTGCGGGAAAGAGCGCCCTTCCGGCAGCGGCAAGGTCGGCGTAGGCGCGGCGTGCGACTTTTTCGGTCTCTAAAAACGCCTCGGTCTTTTGCTTCTGCATGGCGCGGCTGAGCTGTGTTAGCCCGAGCTGTGTCTGCGCGGCTTGGAGCAGCGCCCGTCCCTCGG
>NZ_JAYUPA010000576.1:0-4345 GCF_043760365.1 Armatimonas sp. | reverse complement strand
GAGGCGCTGGCGCAGCTTGACAAAGTGCGTGAGCTAGCTCAAGAAAAAACGGAGAATGATGCCCGCTGGTGGTTCCAGCGCGCCGAAGTTCTTACAGGGCTGGAGCGCCACCAGGAAGCAGAAGCGGCTCGGGAGCGGGCAAAAGCGGCTCCTGAGGGGCATGTCAATATTCACCACTCAGATGGCAGGATCGAGCGTAAGTAACGCTCCAAAATCCCCAGACTACTCGGGCTCGGCGCTGCCTTCCAGCACGAGCCCGCGTGTCTGGGGGAACTTCTCGTACCAGAGGGCGAGCACATCGCGCAGGTGCTTGGCATAACGATAGTGCGCGCCGGTTCCGGTGCGAAGCTCGGCTTCGTAGAGAAACTTATCGGCGGTGGTGGTGTGCTCAAACGGAAACTGCGTCCCCAGCAGCGTTTCGTAGAGATAGGCCGGGTCGCCGCTGAGAAGCTTCTCGCTCGCGAGTTTTCCCGCTCTCTCGCCCACGGGCTGCCACTGCGCTGTGTTTGGGCTCTCGTCTTGGGCGGCATAAAACCCGACGGGAGTGAGCGGGCAGTACTTGGTTCCGGTTCGGTGGCGGTTCAGGTCGCGGATCTCGGCAAACGCGATCCCGTCCCAGGCAAAACGCACCGCCGTGCGCCGCAGCCCCTCGCCCAGATAGGCGTAGCGGTTGTCGTGTCGCGCCAAATCGGCCACAAAATCCAGCGGACCGGACGGCAGTAGTACCTCCAGGCTCGCTGCGCCCGTCCCGAGACTCCCGGAGAGTTTCTGCGCGTTTGCCCGCTCCGCCGCGTGGCCCGCCGCCATGCTCTCTAGTTTCTTTGCGTGCTTGATGAGCCGTGGCGCACAGAGGCCCAGCTCCTCGCGGATCAGCTCACCACAGCGCACTGCCTCGGGCAGCGGGTGCGAGAGCAGATGCTGACAGACGCCCACCCAGGCCCGCGCCGACTGCACCAGCATGACGTTGGTGCGCACCGCGACGGGCAAAAAATACCGCGCCCGGTCAAAGGCGAAGTTGCGGCGCATCCGCCCCGCCGCTTTCTCATTCACTCCCGCTGGGATTCTTACGCGCTCAGGTTCGTCAAGCGCCACTTGCTCCCAAAACGCCAGCGCCTCTCGGTAGGCCAAAAACGCCGCGCCCATGCGCCCACGCCACGCGTCGCCGTCCTCGATTCCCAGCTCCTCGGGCGCAAGAAGCCCCTCTTCGTCGAGCTTGATGTAGCGCGTGCTGCTCTCCTGCCCGCCTGCGGTCGGGCTGATACGGAACAGCTCGTAGGCCAGCCACATCGAGATATCATCCACAAACAGTGCAATGGGTAGCATGTCCCCTATGCTTGCGTGACCGTAGTCAATCATCTTGAAGATGCCGTCCACGGACTTATCCAGATTGTTCGGGTCAATCCGCGAGAGAATCGCCTCCAGCCCTTCGTTGGAGCGGGAGTAGCGTGCCCCGGTGGCAGCGAGTAGCTCGGGGGTGAGCGCCGGACGACCGGCTGAGTTGGAGGCTTCGGTTGGCCGCAGAGCGACCTGGGTAACACGCATGACGGAGAATTATACCCGAACGCCCCGCGCATGCCGCCCAATAAAATTGGGCGTCTGCAATGGCTTCGTTCCTCAGCCGCAAAGCCCGTGCCGGGCTACCGAAATAGCTTCCCCAGCCCGGCACGGGCTTCGCGGCGGAACGCCACTGCAGACGCCGGTTTCAACCGGCGTGCAAGTAGTCGGTGCTTTGTTCTTGCTGACGTTGCATGACACATGATACACGAAGGGGGACAAAAAACGATAGAATGCGGCTATTATGGAATTCGTGTTAGAGCCTCTGGCGGACTATGCCTGTCACACCGGTGAAGGCCCTCTCTACCATCCCACGGAAAACGCCGTCTACTGGACGGACATCCCTAATGGTCGTCTCTTTCGCTACAAGCTGGAGACGGGCGAGCACGAAGCGTTTGAGATCGGTCGCCCGGTGGGCGGCTTTACTCTCCAGGAAGACGGCGATCTATTGCTGTTTATGGACCAAGGCGCGATTGCGCTCTGGAGCCCCGGCGCGGAGCTCGACTACGTGATAGAGGAGATCTCCGAGGAGCTGGATTCACGCTTCAACGACGTGATCGCCGACACCCAGGGCCGTGTCTACTGTGGCACGATGCCGACGGCAAGACGCGCCGGGCGACTGTATAGGCTCAACCTGGAGGGAACGATCACGAAGCTGTTGGAGGGAATTGGGTGCTCCAATGGTATGGGCTTTACCCCAGATCGTAAGTTCCTCTACTACACGGACTCGACGGCACGTAAGATCTACCGATTTACCTATGTCGCGGCAACGGGCGAGCTCAAGCGCCAGCGGGCTTTTGTGGTAACCGAGGAGGGCGGCGGCGTTCCTGATGGCATGACGGTAGACAGTCAGGGAAACCTCTGGAGTACGCGCTGGGATGGGAGCTGCCTCGTGGGCTACACGCCGCAAGGACGCGAGTTCGCCCGTATCCCCTTCCCGGTGAAGAAAGTTTCCAGTGTCACTTTTGGTGGCCCGAACTACGACCAAATGTTTATCACCACGGCAGGCGGTCACCAGAAAGAGACAGACGGTGCGCTGGCGGGGGCGCTCTTTCGGCTGACAATCGCCGGTGTCATGGGTGTCCCAGAGTACGTATCCCGTGTTGGCCTCTGAGCTGCCCGCTCGGCTCCCAACCCGTGCGGAGCTGGTGCGCCGCCCACTGCCTACCTCGGTGCTAGGCGGTGTTCCCGTGACGGGCTTCCCCGAGAGCCTACCCGAGATCGACGGGCGGCTTGTGCAGGCGCTACAAGACGCTGAGCTTCCTGGCATGGCTCTGGCGATCGCGCAGGGTGGACGGCTGGTCGTGATGCGCGGCTACGGCACCCTGACGGTAGGGAGTCCGGTAGCAATTGAGCCGACCTTGCCCGCAATGCTGTGCAGCCTCTGCAAGCCTCTCACAGCGCAGGCGTTTCTGGTTCTCGCCCAGGAAAACAAACTCACCCTTGAGGATCGAGCCGACCGGTGGATAACCACGGACCCACGGATCACCCTGCGGCAGCTTCTCACCCACCGCAGCGGTTTGGCGGCAAAGTTCCTCGACACCAGCCACGCCGCGACGGAGGTAGAGCGTGTCAAAAGAGCACTCGCAGAGCCGCTGGTATTCACGCCTGGTGAGCGTTTTCTCTACTCTAATGTGGGCTACCAGGTACTGGGCCGGATCCTCGCCAATATTACTGGCCAGCGCCCGGATCAGTTTATCCAGAAACGCCTTCTTGACCCCTTGGGTATTCGTAGCTACTTTGTCGCGACCTACCTCACGCCCGCCGACCAGGTGCGCGACGATAGTGGCACAGCCTATGTCCTGACTCCCCACCGCTACGACAAACAAACCCGGGGTCATACGCCCGTCCGTGATCGAGTCAGCAGCCTTGCCAAGGAAGCCTTGGGGAGCTCAGATACCTGTGGTGCGGGCTGTATGAGCGCTTTAGATTTCCTCCACTTTCTCTGCTCCATCACCCCGGCGCAGCGCCAGATGATCCGTAAACATGCCTCAGAGACAGACGGCTACGGGCTCGGCTGGATGCTAAAAGACGGTGGCCTAGCGCACACGGGAATCGGGTCAGGGGAGACGCACTACGCCCTAACCCGGGAGAGTGGCGTGAGCTACGTGTGCTTTCTTCCCTCCAGCAACGACGAAGCGTGCGAGAGGATTCTCGCGCTGGTACAGAGCCTCGTGCTACGCCTCAAGCGATCCCCCGAGCTTCCCTGGCAATAGACCACAATACCAGGATCATCCTGTATACTTCGTGAATGCCTCTCTTTTTATCGGAAAGCGATGTCACCTCCGTGCTTACGATGCCGGATGCCATTGCGGCTCTTGAAACTGCCTTTGCTGCTCAGGCACAAGCGGATGCGATTAACTTACCACGCCAGCGATTCTATCTTCCTGGTGGGGAGCTCCATAGCATGGCCGCTGCAATCCCTTCGCTTGGTGTTCTGGGAACAAAGACCTACACCTCCTTTGCCGACGGCATACAGTTCTATATACAGCTCTATTCTGTAGAAACAGGTGAGCTATTGGCATTTATTGAAGGTAATCGCCTTGGTCAAGTACGTACGGGAGCGGCAACCGGTTTGGCTATCAAGCACATGGCTATCCTAGAGACTCCGACAGCAGCACTTTTCGGAACGGGTTTCCAGGCAGAGACGCAGGCTGAAGCACTGGTGACAACTCTGCCTAATCTCCGCGAAGTTCAGGTCTACAGTCGCAATGTCCTTGGGCGTCAGCACTTCTGTCAGCGTATGACCGCGCACCTAAATATCCGCTTCACTCCCACGGAAAGTCCTGAG
>NZ_JAYUPA010000575.1:0-1546 GCF_043760365.1 Armatimonas sp. | reverse complement strand
CACAACTTCTACAAGAGTGGCATATCTTTACGGCTCGCGATGTTCCCTACCGGACACAGTTCGTCCCGCTAGCGGCCATCATTGGGGCACTGGGAGCAGAGGCCGATGCGGCGGGAGTAAAAGAAAAGCTTGCTCGATGGTTCTGGTGCGGTGTCTTTGGAGAGCTCTATGGCAGCGCAACGGAGACGCGCTTTGCCCGTGATTTCCCCGAAGTGATTGCCTGGATCAAAGGTGGAGCGCTTCCTCTAACCGTCACCGAGGCGAATTTCCAGCCCCAGCGACTTCTGCGACTGCGCACACGGGGCAGTGCTGCTTATAAGGGCATCTCTGCACTACTGATGCGCGAAGGGGGAGTTGATCTTTTTACGGGCAGTAAGATAGACCATTTTATGCAGTACCGTGATATTGACATTCACCATATTTTCCCTAAGAGCTGGTGCTTGAAAAATGGAATTCCTAGAGAGCGTCATGACTGTATTATTAATAAAACGCCACTAATCAACAAGACTAATCAAGCGATTGGGGGCCATGCCCCAAGTCTCTATCTGGCAAGCATGGAGAAATCCGCTCAGATCACCTCAGAGCAAATGGACACGGCACTTCGCACCCATGTGATTGAGCCTAGCGCTCTGCGCAGTAATGACTTCGATGCTTTCTTCTCTACAAGGCAGAAGGCACTTTTGGAGCGGATTGAGAAAGCGATGGGAAATTCGCTTCTTACGATAGCAACTGAAGAACCTGGTGAGTACGATGATGAAGATGAGGAACTAATGTCCCTTACCTAAGGGGCAAGCAAGGATAAAACAATGCCATTAACAGAGAGTGTGTATTCCTACCCGCCTGTGCTGCGGGATGTTTTAAGCCACTGGGAAGCCCTAGAGACCGCTATCGAGCGGGCAGTGTTTCTCAAAGGTGACTACAAAAGAGCGGATCAAGCCGCCGATCTCTTGGCACTGGACACAGCCATTCAGGCACAAGAGGGGCTGGACAACCAGCGCCAACTCTCGGCGGGACAGCGCGATGCCCAGAAGAAAGCGCTGGCACTGCGGGCCGATCAGTTTGCAAAGGCGGTTCGGGCTTTTGCTGCGGGCACTCCTCATGAGAAAGCTCTCCCCAAAAAGCCTGCCTACACCGCCATCGAGTCCAAGTTCGAGCGCCCCATGCGCGATAGTGCCGACCTCTGGAAGCGGATCGAGGCCGATGCCACCCTCTCTAGCTCGGTACACCCCTTGGTGCTGGCGGGAGGCTACACCCATGCTCAGTTTGAGAGCGATCTGGTGGCACTCACGGCCTCGTTTCGCGCTCTGGAAGCGGCAGATCGTGCAAGCCGTGAGGGGCGACGGCGGCGCGATGCGCCTCTGCGTGGACTACGTGAGCGGGTGAATCAGTACCGCGCTGCCGCGCAAGCGCTCCTGCCAGAAGGGCACCCGCTGCTGACAACGCTACCTGTCTTAAGTGCTCCGGTATCCCGAAGACAGCAGGCGTGATCTACAACCTCCTTCTTTTTCTACTCTCGCCCTTACTCGTAGCCTACTATCTTTTTCGG
>NZ_JAYUPA010000574.1:0-1546 GCF_043760365.1 Armatimonas sp. | reverse complement strand
CGCCCATACCACCACCACCTGCTCCAGCAGCGGCAGCAGGGAAAGTGGGACCAGGAGTATCCCCTTGCGTAAACTCAAAGACCTGAAGGTTATAACTTCCCAGCAATCGGGGGGAGTTCCCTTGAAGGTTAAAACCAGTAATGAGCACCAAGCGACCAAAGGTATTCCAACGCTCAACATGCTTCAAGACGGCATCAAAGTTCCCAGAAACCGTGACCGCTCCCTTATTTTCGGAAAGCAAAGGAACATTTGCCTGGTTGGGGTCATCCGGTGGCGGGTAGAGACTAAAGCCGGCCTGAACAATCTGAACGCCCTTGTCGGAACGAACAAATTTATCCAGCATAGGCCCGAGATCGTAGAGCTGCTCTTTCTGAATCTGCTGCCAGGCCGTGTAGAGGTTAGAGATATTGATCGTCGGCATAAAGCGCTTCTCATATCTCCCCCAATCACTCTTCGCCATGGCAACCTTCACTTTAGCATCGGCGAATGCCGTGTCCGCCTGAGGCTTCTGATCCGCAACCAACTGACGCGACTCACGACGTGCTTCCTCGGTTGCAGTTTCTTTGTTACGAGGATCGTTAAGCGTGAACCACAGTGTCAAAACAGCAATCAGAGAGAGGACACCAAAAATAATCCATACCTGAGGACGTGTTAATTTACTCATAATTTTATCCTGTCGCCTCCCTTACTGGTCGCCATCCTTCATCATCGCACCCTTGCCACCGCCATCAGTGGGCGCAGCAGCACCTGTATCAGCACCCATCCCCGGCCCCATAGAACCCGAGCCGGACATCCCCATGGAGCCCGACATTCCCATGCCACCACCCATACCCATGGCACCACCCGCGCCCGCGGCCCCTGCAATAGGTGCCGTGGGTGGGCTTACATTCTGAACAAGCTGAGCCGCAACCTGGATGGGGAAGCTACGCTGTGCATCAGGCGGAAGCTGCTTACGGGCCTGAATCCCCTGAAAATCAGGCATCCCCCTGATACTAAGCGCCTTGATATCCGGGTTCGCAAACAGTGTCAGGTAAAAACGTCCGACATCCTCAAGCTTGGGTACCGACGCACTGATGCTCAGGCTATCGCCCTCAACAGCCATGCTGTTGTACTCAACCCCACGATAAGTATAGCGCGCAGCATTTCGGTAGATCAAACCCGGGAGCCGATTGAAGAACTGGACATTCTTCACAAAATCTACCTTGGCTTGAATCGGCTGAATTTTTTGCAGCTCCGTCTGGGTTCTCGCCTGAGTGTCCTCTACGGCCAAAGCCGCATCGTTAGCAGTGTTCGCATTGATAACCGTTTGATTGTACAGCGGATCCTGCATGGCGAAGCGGTAGATGAGCGGTGCCGCGACACAGACAGCGAGAAGAGATCCCGCCCACCACCAGGTGGCGCTCGTTTTTTTCTGTTCCGCGATATAAGCTGGTAAGAGGTTGATGCGCAGCATCGTTTTCCTGACTCCCCGTCGTTTACGTATTTGCTCAGTAAGACCACCACCTACATGGTGGCCTTCAAAATTTTATTCTTTGCCCAGAACCGC
>NZ_JAYUPA010000573.1:0-4352 GCF_043760365.1 Armatimonas sp. | reverse complement strand
GCGCGGCCTTATTGGCGATCACCCACTGGATACCCGCAATCGAGTTACTGACCGTGCCGCTGCCCTGCTTGTCGAGCACCCGCACACTAACGATCTTGGCGGTGGGTGCGATTCCCTTGAAGGTTCGGTAACTATAAGTCCCCCCGGAGGCGGCTCCATTTCCCGCGAGGATACCCGCGACATGGGTTCCATGCCCGCAGGGATCGCCGGATAGACTCCCATCCGCCACCAGGTTCAAGCCCTGAACAACTCTTGAGGAGTATCCCTGAAAGAGATCGGGGTGCAAAGAGCTGACCCCGCTATCCAGCACAGCAACACCCACACCGGTGCCGGTGAGCCCGTAGCTCCAGGCAACATCCGCCCCCGAGTGCCCGACGGTGAACTCATCGGTCTTCTTGACTTCCATGTCGGAGGAGAGGCGGCTGACAAACGGCAGAGCGGCCAGCTTGCCTAGGCTCCGGCTGGGAATCCGCACCGCCAGACTGTTGATGATGGGCAAGTGTCGGTAGACATCCCCGCCCAGGGCTGCAATGCCTGCCTCCTGCGCCACCGTTGGCGTGCCCTCCGTTCGTACGATGACACTCGTCCAGCCCTTGCGGTGGGGAGACTTGAGCTCTCTCTGGATCGCGAGATCCGCTTTATCGGTCACGGCGCTGTGTGCAACCGATGGGGTCGAAAGTGCTGAGAGTCCCAGCACCGCTATTCCTAAGTTTCTAATGTACATCCTCTAAGTTCCTTGGCTCGAATGACTTCGCTTTTCGGTAGCCTGGCGACCGTGTCACTTTTTGGTGAGTTAGGCCCATCGCTTTGCGCCGCCGCCTTTCGGTCGGTTTTGCCCTTTCGGTTGCAAAGGAATTTCTTTCACTCTGTGTGGTATTCAACACTTTAAGATAGGAGAGTGAAGAATTTACCAAGACAAGGAAAACTACCAGAATACACAAACGGCCCACCGATTTTAATCGGCGATTGGTTAACTAGCAGGAAAAGCAAAAGGTAAAGCGTAAAGGCAGAACATGGACAAGACAAACAGCAAGCTTAGCCAGCAGCCCTGGGTAACGATGCTCGCTATCGCAGCATGTGTGGTGATTTATCTAGGGCTCCTCCTGAAAAATGACTACGGAAACGAGGCGACCCTGGCACTGTTTGGCTCAAGATCACCGGATGCTATCTGGCGCGGGAGCTACGGGGCACTCATTACCTCCGCCTTTGTGCATTTTGAAATCTGGCATATCGCCTTTAATATCAACTGCCTGTGGGTTCTGGGACGGCTCCTAGAAAAAGAGATAGGCTCGCTTGCTTATTTAGGCTTTTTTATGGTCGCGGCCTTTGTCAGCTCCACGTTCCAGCTTGCCCTCACGGACACCACCGGAATCGGTGCCTCGGGCGTAGGCTATGCTGTCTTTGGTTTCATGCTGGTAGCACGCAATAAGTACCCTGCGTTTGCCCGAATTCTCGACGAACGAACCATCAAGCTCTATCTAATATGGCTCGTTGGCTGTGTCTTCGCCACGGCCTTTAAGATCTGGAATGTTGGCAATGAAGCCCATGTCGCAGGCCTTTTGTTCGGGATGGCTGTGGCCGGTGCGCTGAGTCTGCGTTACCGCCTATATCTCACTCTCCCTGCGCTGGTTTCCTTGGTCGCTGCCGCCGCCACATTGCTCTTCTGGTGCCCCTGGTCCGTGGCCTGGCTCAGCACCAAGGCCTACGATGCCCACGCAGCAGGTCGCTACTCAGAGGCGCTCACATTCTATTCCCGTGTGGTTGCACGTGACCCGCAAAGTGCGTGGGCCTACCTCAACCGCAGCTACGCCTACACCACGCTGGGCAAAACGACGCAGGCCGAAGCGGACTTCCAGAAAGCCTCACAGCTCGACCCGGACTTCATCAAAAAAAGCATGCTAGGGCAACACTAAATGGACACTTCAAGCCTCTATATCTCCCCGACGGGCAGCGACACAAATCCCGGCACGAAAGCCAAGCCGCTCGCGACTGTGGGCAGGGCACTCGCGCTCAAGGGGAAGCAGATTATCCTACGCGGCGGGTTCTATCCCCTGCCCGAGCCCCTGACTCTGGGTGCGACGCACAGCGGTACAAAGCTGGCAGCGGCGCAGGGTGAGACGCCGGTGCTCTCGGGGGGGGTGCGGGTTTCCGGGTGGAAGGAGGTGTCGCCGGGGCGCTGGCAGGTGCGCTGGGAGAGCCCCGTGGAGCAGCTCTACCTGGGCACGGAGCGACGCTACCGGCCCACCCTTCCCAAAACGGGCTACTACACAGTGACGGGAGACACTCCCCCTGGCGAGCGCGGCTTCCAGGCGCTCGTCTATAAACCCGGCGATGTGAACCCGGGCTGGGAGAATCTCACGGACATCGAGGTGGAGTGCTACCAGATCTGGACCATGGCCCGGATGCGCGTGAAGACGATAGACACCGCGCACAACACGCTCCACTTCACCGGGCAGACGATTGGCAAGGAGCCCTACCAAGCAATCGGCAAGGGCAAACGCTACCGGCTCGTCAATGTGAAAGAGGCGCTGAGCGACCCCGGCGCGTGGTACTGGGATCGCACGGCGAAGACACTGACCTACCTCGCAAAGCCCGGCGAGAACCCCAACCAGCTTGGGGTGTTTGTGCCACGTCTGGCGAGTCTGCTCACCATTGACGGCGCGACGGACATCACGCTCTCTGGGCTTACTTTTGCCCACAGTGCCTGGCTCTGCCCGCCCGAGGGTAACTCCTTCTACCAGGCTGAGGTCAATATCCCCGATGCGATTCGCGTCATCAATAGCCAGCGGATTGTCTTTGACGGTTGCACGGTGCGCAACACGGGAAACTGGGCCATGAGCTTTGGGCCGGGCGCGAAAAACTGCACGATCCGTCGCTCAACCCTGATGGATCTCGGGGCAGGGGGTGTGCGGATTGGCGAGCAAGGCGTGCAGAAAAACCCGGCGCTGCTCACGGAGGGGATCACGGTCTCGGACTGCTTGCTGGCACACGGAGGGCGGCTCCACCCGGCGGCAGTGGGGGTCTGGATTGGGCACGCGCCAGGCAATACGATCCTGCACAACGAGATCGTGGATTTTTATTACACGGGCATCTCGCCGGGCTGGTCGTGGGGCTACGGCGAGAGCGGGGCGCACCACAACGAGTTGGCGTGGAATCATATCCATCAGATCGGCCAGGGTGTCTTATCCGACATGGGCGGCATTTATACGCTAGGCGTCTCGCCCGGCACAACAATCCACCACAATAAAATCCACCACATTCACAGCTTCGACTACGGCGGCTGGGGCATCTACTTCGACGAGGGATCAACCGGCATTGTCGCGGAAAACAACCTGGTCTACCGCACGAAAAGCGCCCCGTTTCACCAGCACTACGGCAAAGAGAATGTCGTACGCAACAACATTTTCGCCTTTGGCACCGAAGCGCAGCTCATGCGCACCCGCGCCGAGGAACACCTGAGCTTCACGGCGGAACGGAATATTATTGTCTGGCGCGAGGGGCCGCTACTGGGCAGCAACTGGACGGGGATCCCCGGAAAGCACTATATCCTCCGTAACAATCTCTACTGGAACACAGCGGGCGACCAGCCAACGCTTGGCGACAAAGACACGACCAGCAAGATCTCCGATCCGGGCTTTGTGAACGCGGAGAAAGACGATTTCCGACTGAAGCCCGGCTCCCCTGCGCTTGCGCTGGGCTTTGTGCCGTTTGACTTCAGCGCCACCGGGCCACGGGGCCGCAAGCCCTACACCGGCACCGTCCCAGCGGCGTTTCCGCCGGTGGTGTAGCGTTTTACCTCCTCTCGTCGCTTTGTGGCCTTCAAGTAGGCGACCAGCGCATCGGGGTGATCGCTCTGGAGGCCAGTCAGGCCACGGGCAATCGCGGGTTCCCACTGCGCCGGGCTCTCCAGTGGGTTCTGGATATCGGCCCAGATCTGCGTGCCCAGCGCTTTTGCGGCGGCGACCGTCTCGGCGGAGAGATCGTAGGGGCCGTCGAGCAGTTCGAAAGGCCAGTTGTTGAGAAACGCGGTGAGCGCGTCGGGGGTTCTGGCATCGCCGGGCGGACTCGTCATCACGGGCACTTGCGGTGCGGCGCGTTTCCAGCGCTCCGTGGACGGTCTTATGGGCTCAGTGGTCGGCATAACGCGCTTCCACGGCTTCGGCTTCAGCAGCGGCAGCAGCGGCCCGGATCACGACATCGCGCTGGCCCTCGCCTTCGTAGGGCATGAGCCCTGCCAGGCGCTCCAGCTCGGCGCGGAGCGTGTCGTAGATCGCCTCGGCAGCGGGTTTTGTCTCGCGACGGACTGTCAAAAAGAGCCAGCCGCCATAGAGCTGCGCCGTCACAAAGAACTC
>NZ_JAYUPA010000572.1:0-4353 GCF_043760365.1 Armatimonas sp. | reverse complement strand
TCGCATAGAGATGGGTGGGAGTGCCGACATAAAGCGTCCCATTGGCAATCACAGGAGACGCGTAGATCGGGGCGCGCATGTCCACGCGGCCCAATTCTTTCATTACTTTGCTCGCCGCAAGAATAATAATATCGCCATCCTCGGTGCCCGCGTAGACTTTGCCTTCGGTCACCATTGTGGATCCCCAGATATGGCTCTTGGAATCGAAGCTCCAGTAGAGCTTGCCCGTCTCGGAGTCGAGGCAGTGGACAAAGCCCGAGTAGTCCGCGACAAAGACCATGCCGTTGATGATAGAGGGCGTCGAGAGCGAGCGGTGAATGCTCTTATTGACCCAGAGAGTCTTGCCCGTGATGGCATCTATACAGGCCATCTGCCCGATTCCCTCGCCATGCTCCGGATCCTGCCCGATGGGTACATAGACACGGTTTTTATAGAGCACCGGGGTAGCGATTACCTCACTGGGGCCATCGAACGTGGCGTACTTGAGCGGCTTGCCCGCCTTCATTCGGTACTCGGGCGGGTTGCAGTCGTACTTCCAGAGGGTCTTGAGAGTGCTTTGATCACCGCCCACGGCGCTGGCCGGATCGAAGGCGTAGCAGATACCATCGCCACCGCCAAAGATGATTGTCTCTTTGCCATTGACCAGGCCACCTGCGGGCGATGACCAGTTGGAGTGCATGGTCTTTGCTGAGACACCACTGTTCTCTTCTCCGAGATACTTGCCCGTATTTTTATCCAAAACGCAGAGTGCAGGCGCTTTTGGGTTGGGAATATTGGTGTGCGTCCAGTCCACGCCATTACTCGTCGTGACCGTGATGGTGTTGCCTAAGATGAGCGGGCCACAGTTCGTAATATTGTGCGGGAAAACGCCCAGTTCCTCACGCATGTCAAAGCGCCAGAGCACGTCGGCATCTTTGGCACCGAGCGTGTGAGGCGGCTTGCCTTTATCAGTGAGGTACTTAGCCTCGTCTTGTACGCCCTGGTTGCCATTGGCCTGTCCATTGACATCAAGACAGATTACTTCGCAACGGTTGGTAACCACATAGACTTTATCACCGTCCACGGCGGGCGAGGAGCACAGCCCCAGAAACTCCCAGTCGCTTACTTTTCCGGTGCCGAGCTTAGGGACGGCGAGCTGCCAGACCATATCGCCTGTTTTTTCGTCCAGGCAGAGCAGCACCGCGCGGTCGCCCTTGAGCTTCTCGTCGCGCGGGCTCTCGTTATTGGTACCCACAAAGATCTTGCCGCCCGAAACCGTCGGGTTGCCGTAGGACTGTGAGCCGAGTTTGGCGACCCATTTGACGTTTTTGGTCGTCGCCAGGTCAATCTCTTCGGTGCTGCCCTTATAGCGGCCCGCGTCCCAGCTTGTTGCAATATTCGTCTCCGACGAGACCATATTGCGTGAGGGACCACCGCCCCAGTACGGCCAGTCCGCTGCGCGCGTGATCAGCGCTCCTGCGCTGAGTGCGAGAAGTGTCGTTGCTAAAAGTGCGTTTCGTTTCATGATTATTTTTTCTACCCTAGCCCCCGTTGCATGGGGGCTAGGGGGTGGAATCAGTTCGGCTTCACCGAGATATTGTCAATATAGACTTTGTAGAGCGACTGCGGCGCGAACCCAAAGAGCCCAGGAGCACCGACAGTATGCGCACTTTTGTGTGGCACTTCTATTGTCCAGGCCGTCGGCTCCGGATCTTCTTTTTTCCAGACTTTCGCCCGCACCATGCCGGAGCCGCTGGCGGCCACATCCACCCGAGTCTTCATTCGATACCAGGTTTTACTCTGGATCTTGAAGGGTACCGTGGCCTTGATCCGCTCTTGATTGGAGTTGACTTCTAGCTCGTCGGCGTTGCCGTTGAGAATAATATAGTAGCGCTGGTTGATCAGCCCTACCGTAGACTTGGTGCGGCGGTTACCATCTACCATCACGTCCGCCTCGAATGTATAATTCTTCTCATCCGGGTGGCCAAAGAAAACCGTAGCGCGCTGGAAGAAGATATTGTCGAGTGTCTTGGCAAAGACTTTATTGCCCTCGAGCTCGCGCACATCGAACTTGAAGCGCGCCCCGATCCAAGGCAGGGGTGGATAGGCGAACTTAGCCTCAGGAAGTAGCGTGTCTTGCTCAGTGGGATTAAAGCTCTCAAAGTCTTCTGTGTAGGGCAGGGCAGTGAGCACACGCCCACGCATGATTCCTTTGAAGCCATTGAGTGTCGCCTGGTAGGCTCCCGCAGAGCTTTTCGCCCCCCCAACGATCTCGCCGTTCTCGAACTTCGCATCTAAGAGCGCACGGACTTTGGCGGTTGGCGGAACATACTGCTCGAACGTGGCTTTGCTCGCATCAAAGGTCTCGGTAACAAACCCATTAGCGTCAATTCCACGAATGCTCAGCTTCACTTTCTCGCCGGGTCGTAGAATCACTTCGGAGGGGACGATCTGCAGAGCAACCGTCGGGCCCGCGAACTTCTTGGGCTCACCCACGGAAGCAATCGCGGCCATCGGCTTGCCACCAGGCTTACCATAGCAGTAGAGTCGCTCGGTAGAAAAGACATAGACTTTCCCATTGTAGACCGAAGGAGCCCCGATGCAGCGGCCCGCGAGCTGGGTCTTGGCGAGCACTTGCGCTCCTGTTACGCCAGGCTTGAGAATATAGAACAGGCCATTTTGGAACGGCACGTAGAGCTTGCCCTCCGCGTAGGTCGGCGACGCGTGGAGCTGATCGGGGGCGAGCTTCTGCTTCCAGAGAATCTTGCCTGTCTCGGCATCAACGCAGTCTAAGAAGCCTGTTTTATCCGTTAAGTAAAGATTCCGCCCAACCAGAACCGGCGTGCTGGAGACCGCCGAGAGATCGTCGTTGCGCCATGCCTCGGAAGATTTATTGAGAACCGGCGGTCCCGGTGCGGCTCCGGGTGTCAGTGGCTCGGCGGGCTTGGGCTCAGAAAGCACCTTCACTGCCGTCATGCGTCCGGCATTGCTGGCATCTATATTCTCATCGGCATGCACACAGATGGCGGTCTCCTCGCCCTTGGTGTTCTTGTACATCACCACGGTGGCATTCATACCACCCGCCGAGATCGGGTAACGCCAGATGGGCTCGCCCGTGCGGGCGTTGACCGCGATCATACTGCCGTCACCTGCGCCGCTATAAAAGACCTGCTTACCGTTGCGCCAGGAGAAGATAGGCAGCCCGAACGTATTGTCTTTTGGCGCAAGCCCCGGGCTGCACGACCAAACCAGCTTGCCGTTTTTCTTATCGAAGGCGTAGAGCCGATCCATCGCCGCCCCGTCGCCACCCCAGTTACTGGTGATTCCCCGGACAATCACCAAGTCATCGAGAATCGTCGGCGCACCCGTGCGCCCATTGGTGAACGTCAGTCGGCCCAGTGTCTCCATCATCGCATTCGAAAACACCGGTTTTCCGTCGGCGGTGAAGCAAGCAAAGATCCCCGCCGACGTGAGCATATAGACATTGCCGGTCTCAGGGTCTACCGTTGGGCTCCCAATGGCATATCTATCGTAGGTGATATCGGAGAGATAGTCCGAAAAACGCTTCTCCCAGAGCTTCTTGCCCGTCTCGGCATCGGCGCAGAGCAGCACTTCTTGCAAGTCCGCCCCGATGCCATCGTAGCCCAGTGCATAGACTTTCCCGTTGGCGATCACCGGTGTGCCGCCGCCTGCGAGCTTCACGCTCCAAAGTGGGGCAGTCAGCGTGGTGGGAAGTTTTTTTTCCTGCGAGATACCCGTTCCCGCTGGGCCACGCCAGTTCAACCAGCCCTGTACATCCGCCAAAGCCGCACCACTTCCCACGGAAACCAAAGCGGTGAGGCCCACCGCAAACGCGATCGTTCTGATTTTTTTCATAGGTTCTTGAAACTATCCCCGCATATTTAAGGCGATGAGCGTCCCCTCCTGGTTTCGGACGTAGAGCACCCCGTTGGCAAGCACGGGATGTGTCCAGCAAGTGCCGTTGAGCACCGTGGCTCGCGCTTGCTCAGTGAGCTTATTAGGATCGGCAGCAAGTAAGATCAGCTCGCCACGTCCGCCCATCACGACAAGCTGATTGCCCGCTAATATCAGCCCGCCTTTGTCAATGCCTTTCAGCGCCCAGCGCTCGCGCCCCGTGGCCCACTCCATGCAGCGTAGTGTGTTCTCGTCGTTGCCGTAGAGAAAACCGTTGTGCAGGATACAGGTATTGAAGTGGTTCTTCATTGCCCGCGTCTGCCAGACCACCGAGGGCTGCCCGCCGCCAAGCTTCAGAAGCGCACCGCCCTTGCCATAGTTCGACGAGATAAAGACGTTGTTTCCGGAGAAAATCGGATCGGCAGCGTTCACATCGTAGCTGGTGTCCCAGGGAAACTG
>NZ_JAYUPA010000571.1:0-12777 GCF_043760365.1 Armatimonas sp. | reverse complement strand
CGCCCTACGCAAACGGGACACGCGGCTGTTTAGAGCAGTTCACCAGCGGCCCAGCGATCTTAGCCCGATTTGGCGACCCGGGCCTCACCGGGCCAGATTTAGCCGCGCTCGCGCACGCGGGCTTTCCCAAAGCCCTTGCAACTCTTGCCGCCGTGGGCCGCGATCTCGGGATCGGCCTCGCCACTCTCGCCAATATCTACGGCCCGGAGGCGTTTCTACTGGGCGGAGGCGTGATAGACGGCTTCGGCGAGCTTCTGCTTGCCCCCGCCCGCGCCGAGCTTTTCGTGCGCGGCCTTCCCGCCGTCCGGGAAACCCCGATCCTGTGCGCCAGCCTGGGAGCCGATGCCCCGCTGATCGGTGCCGCCGCTCTAGCGCTGTAGGACTTCTGCCACCCACTGGGCTTCCACCTCCGTAAAGGGCACTTCGGGCGGCTCCGTGTAGCGCAAGAGGGAGCCGTAGCGGCCCGTGTCGTAGCACTCGTCGAGTAGCGTTTGAAGATCAAGCTGCACCGGGGAGAAATCCGCTCCCAGAGGTATCGGAATCTCCGGCAGCCGATGTACCAAGGTGAACGGCCAAACTCTGTAGTTCCAGCGATCCGTCACATCATGGACACACACCAGATAGTCCCAGACTGCCTGCCGAGCGAGTAAACGACTCTCGGGTACCGCCACGGTATGTGTCCCTGCACGCAAGAGATCAATCTCCACCAAGCTCGTCTCGCTTTGTAGCAGCTCCGCTTGCTTTGCCCGGTATTGTTCGTAGCCGCGTCCCCGTTTATTCGAGGGACTGAGAAGCTCAATCACAGTCACAACACTTTCCTGATGAAGTACATCCCGAATCGTTAGATACGCCTGGTGTTCTTCTTCCGGGAAGGCACGATTCACAATCCCAACATCGGGTCGTCCTTCGTTCGGATCCGTCAATTGAATACGCATTTCTGTTGTTGCGACAAGCTGTGGGGGTAAGACGCGATTAAGAGCAGTCTCACAATAGGCAGCATACTTATTGTGGAAGCTTTGCCAGAGAATGCGATTCTCCAGCCAGGGATCCATTCCGGGAAAGGGGCCAGGCATCGCGCATTTTATCGCAGGTACAATAAACATTATGCAGACAACGCCGTTGGAGCCGTTAGATCAGTACACCACGATTCTCTGGGTTGGGGGCTCGGAGGCAAAGCGCCCCGAGAAGTTCGGGCTCTTTGTCCAGCGCCTGAAAGAAATGGGTATCAACACCGGGATGGTGACCGGTGACGAAGACCCGAGCCGCTGGGTAAAAGCCGGAATGCCCTACTACGTCGAGAATGTCGTCAACCGGGGGCTGTGCCTGAAGTACAGCTCCACAGTGACCGACTGGGACAAGTTCGTGACGCAGTGGGTCAAAGACGGGCGACCAGAGTCAGCCTTTGTGCGGGACTACTGCCTCGATGATCCGGCGTGGCAACAAGAGGCACAAAAGAAGATGCGGCAGGCTGTCGCGATGCACAAAACAAACAGGCCACCTCTCTACGATATTCGCGATGAGCTTTCGGTGACGATTAGTGCCAACCCGTTTGACTACGATTTCTCACCGCGCTCACTGGCGGCGTTTCGTGCGTGGCTCAAGACACAGTACGCCAACTTAGCGGCGCTGAACGCGCAGTGGCAGACGGAGTTTGTAAGCTGGGACAGTGCCCTGCCTTTCTCAACGGATAAGATCAAAAACCGGATGGGCGGCGGGGGCGCGGAGCCACGCGGCAAGCCGGACTGGGGTGAGGTGCAGGCGCTTAAATTTGATCCGCAAGCCGCTCGCAAAGACCCGATACGCTGGAACTTTGCGCCGTGGTGCGACTTCCGAACCTACATGGATGTCGCGCTCACCCGCGCTCTTTCTGACATTCGCGCTGCGGCAAAGGCCACCGATCCCCATGCCAAAGTCGGGATCGAGGGCACGCAGATGCCCAGCGCGTTTGGCGGCTACGATCTGGCGCGACTTGCCACAGCGCTAGACTGGGTGGAGCCCTATGATATCGGCAGTGCGCGGGAGATTTTTGGCAGCTTTATGCCCGGTAAGCCAATGCTCACCACGGTCGGGGAGCAAGATGCACGGGCGGCGCAGCGGCGGCTCTGGCACCTCTCCCTTCTCGGAGACACGGGCTGCATTATCTGGTGGAGCGAGGACTGCATAGACTTCAGCAAAGACGACTGGCCACTCACCAAGCGAGCGCAGGCCCTTGCGCCAATTCTAAAGGAGCTGCAAGGCCCACTGGCGACACGCTTTCGCCAGGCCACGCGCACGGCTGATCCGATCTACATCCACTACTCCCAGCCGAGCATTCAAGTGGCATGGCTCCTGGAGTCCACCGTGGACGGCTCCACGTGGCACCGGCGCTTCTCCAGCTACGAAGCCACCCACAACCAGCACACGAAAGTCCGCGCCGCCTGGCTCGCCGCGCTCCACGATCTGGGCTACACGCCGCAGTTCACCGCCGATTTAGCCTCGCTCCCTGCCAGCGCCACCGTGATCCTACCGCACTCCTACGCCCTCACGGACAGCGAGCGCCGTGCCCTGCCCCGCTTTAGAACCGTCCTCTCCAGCGGCCCGGTCGGGGTGTTCGACGGTCACGGGAAGCTTTTCGAGGGCACGCTTCCACAGACCCGCGCACTTGAAAAACCGCCCACGGCGGACGCGCTTGCCCAGCTCTTACCGATGTCCCCTTCGGTGCGTCTTCGCCCCACCGACCATGTGAGAGTGCATCGCTACGCCTCGGGGAGTGAGCGTCTGCTTGCCTTTGAGCGCAATGTGGCCTACCAGATGAGCGAGTCGCTCCAGCAAGCGGGCGGCAACGAAGCCCTGGAGAACCCCATTGAAGTCGTCGCCACGCTCGACAAGCCAGGGCTCGTCACCGACCTGAGAACCGGAAAGTCCCTGGGCCGCACGGCGACACTGCGCTTCACACTTGATCCCTGGAAGCCCAGCCTGTTCTCCGTGCGCTGACCTTCTGAATCCGTGTGCTGACCCTCTGAGGAAAACCCCGCGCCTTACCGATAACTTGCTTGTAGTTCTACTAGGTTTACCCAGGTAAAAAAGTAGAGAAGGGGAGCAAGTGATGACGGTCAGCTCTATTTTTAGTATCATGCCTTTTTGGATCATTGCCATGACAATGGGCATGCTCGTCTGGATCCTCTCTCTCTCGCTCCGCCTGCTGGATGTCTGGCGCTGGACCAACGAGCTCAAGCACTGGAAAACGATCCCGCAGCCCTACTGGAAAAAAGCAAAATATCTTCTTGGCTTTAGCTAGCTCTGAATAAAGCGCCCCTTTCTGTGCTACTAAGTAGTGTAAGAGGCGATGCGAATGTTACAGGCCCTTCGGCTACGAACCGCAAAATCAGATACTGCATTTGAAAAACTCTGGGAGGCGCAGCGCCCTCGGGTTCAGCGGCTGGCCTTGCGGCTCTGCGGCAACCCGGAGCAGGCCGAAGACCTCACTCAGGAAATTGGGATTCAGGCCCTGTCCGCCTACCCGAGCTTCCGCCGCGAGTGCGCCCCGACCACATTTCTCTACCGAATCGCGGTTCGTACGATCCACCGCCATCGCGAGAAAAACACGACCGTCGGGCTGGAACAGGCGGAAAATATCCCCGGCACCGCTCACTCGCCGGAGCAAGCCGTGGCGCTCTCACTTGCCCTACACACTCTCCCCGACGAGCTACGCACCACGCTCCTGCTCCGGCTCTATGAAGGGCTAACCTGCCGCGAGGTCGCCGCCGTGCTGGAGATTCCACTGGGCACGGTTCTCTCCCGCCTGCACACTGCCCGCGAGCGTCTGCGAAAGGAACTCACCGACGATTATGAACTGTAATATCTCCTCCGAAACCCTGACGGCACTCCACGAGCACTCCCTTCCCTGGTGGCACGTGCTCTTGCTTAAAACGCATACGCATCGTTGCGCCACGTGCCAGGCACAGCTCATTCATTTTACGAGTCTGGACTCACAGCTACGCGCCCTCACTCCAGCTCCCCTAGAAATCTCCCTCATGCCCCTTCGTCGCCGCAGAGCCCTACTCGGCTCTAGTATCGCTCTTGTTATGCTCGGTCTTGGCACCTGGCGCTTCTTCACCCCAGAGATCGAGTGGGCCGATGTCGAGAAAGCCATGAGCGATGTAAAGACAGTCCAGTGGCGGAGCACTTTAACCACAACTCCAGGACAAACCGCAACATCATCTCTGGTAACTCAAATGGTTCTCGTTATGGATCCAACATTCCAGAGAACCGAAAAAACTAGCATTACAGATTATGCTTATAGTATCCAACCACAACGTAAACTTGCCATAGAATACGCATCAGGTGGATCTCACTTACCATCTCAAGATAACATATTACCTTCTGGAATACTTGGATCCATATTAATCCCAAAACGTTACACAAAAGAATTAAAAACGTCAGTAATTTTCAAAAATAGACATCGTCTTATTGAATTCTCAGCATCAACATCAGATAATCAAGAAATCTTCCGCGTATTTGCAGACCCAAAAACAAAGAGAATCATCTGTCGCGAGCACTCATGGGCATACAAAGAAGTAGACAATTATCAGATCCACGAGATAAACAACGTAACAAGTTACAATTCTCCAATATCACAAGAATTTTACTCTAAAGTAAACTGCGCAAACTGGGACTACATAATAATCAATAATAGTGAAAATGAAGAAATTCAAAAACTGATAAGTTTCTTCACTTCAAATCAAGATATATCTAGACAATCTCATTTTATTAAATGGAATTATCCAATAATCAACAATAGCGAAAATGAAAAAATTCAAAAATTGATCAAAATTGTCACTTCAATGCGACGCACTCTAATATTTACCCACTCTACTAAATTTACCCGTCCTACTAAATGGAACTACACAATAAGTGCAGATATTATGAATGAATCCAAAGGAATAATCCCATCAACAGAAGCACCAATACTGAATATCAATCTATATCCTACAGAGTCCACACCTGATACTTATCATTATCGCCGCAAGTTCCAAGCACAGAAACAACCTGATGGTAGCTTCAAGATCAATCCTAGGTTTTTTGCATCGAAGCAAACGAAAGCCACAGAAACTCCAAGTCGCCGTGTGTATCACTATATTTCCACACACGAGACGACGAATTTTAGGATTCAAAATTTAGGGGATCGTAGTCAGAGCTTTAAGCTTTACCTGTAGCGACCTTACGCTCCCCACGAACCACGGCGGCGGCGACGGACCAATCGTAGGTGAGGTCTTCTTCGGCGGCATTTCGATACGTGACGATCCAGGCGTAGCGGTCTTGCCCACTGACATTCGGGTGCGATGCGTGCAGCGTCAGATCATGGAAAAAGACGGCATCCCCGGGATCACAGGGGGCGCTGACGGCAAGTGCTTCGTCTACGGCATCTTCGGCGAGCCTATGGCCGAAGCCTTCCCCTTCAGGAGCTTTACCCTCGTGCTCCGCGAGGGTTTTATGACTCCCCGGCAGGAGCTTCAGACAGCCATTCTCTTTCGTGGCAGCTTCCAGGGCCACCCAGACCGAGATTTTATGCGCCCCTTTCCAGTACGGCCAGTCCTGATGCCACGGCGAGCCGTAGTCTATAGTGGCGGACTTGAAAACCACTTTATCGGAGAGAAACTCGATATCGGGGCCGATCAGCGGCTCCAGCGCATCTAAGAGGCGGGGGTCACGAATGGCCTCCGCAAAGACCGGACTGCTGGCCGCCAGCCCCACGAAGACCCCGGCATGATCGCCCTTCTGTGCCACGATCCGCAGCGCCTCCGCCTTCAGCGCCGCCACTTCCTCCTCGGAGAAGAGCGTGTGTACCAAAACATACCCAAACTGCGCATAGGTCTCTTTCAAGCCGCCGTCGGCATCGGTTCCAATGGGTTGCACGTCCAGCCCCTCCTGCTCGCGCCAGGCATTCAGCGCCTCAGCCATGTAGTGCCAGCGGACGCTCCAGTACCGGAAGCGGCGGTGTGTGTTCATCGCCGCAAAGAGTGCCTCGGCTCCCTCACGGTCTGGCCAGGGAGTGCTCAGTAGCAACTGCCACTGCTGGGCCGCCGCCGCCCCTTGGGCGAACGCTTCCTGTGAGGGGCTAGTTTGTATGGCACGCGCTGAGAAATAGGCCACACACTCGGCAGCCACTGCTGCGAAAGGAATTCCCGTGTGCATTGAGGCTATTGTACACAAAAAAAGAGGCTCCGGAAAATCCGGAGCCGAGTTACTCTCGTCGTGTCAGTGTCTGCCGGGCCTAAGTGTCTGCCAGGAAGACACCAATCTGTGCCTCGCGCCCCTCCCCCAGCGGGAGAAGCGCCGCTTTTGTGTCTAAGTCGCCGGTGAGGAGGTTGCGCACCAGCGGCTCACGGTTGTTCTTGATGATCCGGATATGTGTCATGCCCGGCGGCGCAATCACCGGCACCAGCACCTGAAGTGTCGCGGGGCAGACGAGCGGCAGGTAGTCCACGCGCTCCCCCTCGGGACCTGTCACTTGAACGTACTCCCAGGCGGCGGGCTCCGGTGCGAAGGTTTGCCACTGCCGGACGACCGCCAGTTTCTCCCGATCCGCCGCGCAGTGGCTCCCCAGCGCCCCCACGGCCAGCAGAAGTGCCAGGGGGAGCTGGGTCAGCGCGTTGAGATCGGCAATGGGCACCACATCCAGATTCTCACCCGCATGCTCCCGAGCCACCCGGAGCGCCCGCAGTGCCAGGTTTAGCCAGAGGGGATCCGTGTCTACACGCGTCAGTGCCAGCGCTCCCCGTGCCCCAGCCAGGCTGGTTCGCAGAAGGGATTCGGGCTGGAGCGGATCGCCCAGAGAGCCATCGGGGAGCCGCCGGGTTCGCAGCAGCGTTCCCACTTCTTTAGCCAGAGCGATCATCCGCTCACTCTCGTACTCCCGCGAGACCAGCAAGATCCCCTCAATCAGCGACGCGAGTTGCTCGGTAGTGGCCACTTCGGGCGAGAGAGTCGCCAGCTCCATCCCCTCCTCAATCGTGGCAACACTTCGCAGTGCCGCTCTCAAGAAAACCTCATTGCCCGTGCGCCGGAAGGTTTCCACCAGTGCAATCAGCGCCTCGCCCACTGCCCAAGGGGAAACATGAGGCAGGGCAGCCCCGCCCTCATGGAAGCGCTCCCCCTGGAGGAGGCCGTCTTTATCCATCCGCAGCAGGAGCCACTGCGCCGCCGCCACTGCCGTCCGTGAGAGTAGCTCTGTCTTGAAGTGTGCATGGAGCAGATGAAGCCCCGTCGCGGTTCGGGCCGCCACCGTCGTGGAGAGAGTGGGTTCTCCCCGAAAATCCTCAAAGCGGCACTCATTGCGCTGGGTATCCCAGATCGCGCCCCAGTGTGGGCTCTCCACCTGCGCTACCTGAAAGTCGCAGACACCGCGCCCCAGAAGCCGGGCACGTCGCCGCAGGGCATCGTCGCCCGTCAGGTAGTGGTGCCCCAGAAGCGCACAGGCAGCCAGCGCCGCATCCGTCCCCTCCCCAGCCGCCACGCGGTTCTCACCAAGAGTGTAGATCAGCCGGTCCACGCCCCGCTTACGCACCCGCTCGTCACTCATCAGCGCTGCGGCTGCCGCGCAAGAAAGCTCCCAGAGAAACGGCTCCGTCTGGGCGAAGGGAAGCTGCTGTGCATCAGCCACCTGTGCGACGTGCTGCCGGAGCGCCTGGTGAACATCGGCCTCACTTCGCGCAGGAGCAATCCGGGTCTCCCAGGCCAGTGTCGCTCCCGCCCCTCCAAGATTCGCTCCCGTGAGAACAAGCTCAACGGCGCGCTCACGGCTCTGTGGAAAAGCGCCCGGGGTCTTACTTACCAGTGTGGTCACCAGCTCCTGAGACCAGAGCGCAAGAGCCTGTCCCCCTCGCCCCGTCGAGAGAGTGACAAGCTTTTGCAGACCAGGCGACAGCGGGAAACACAAGCGAATGCTATCGGGGATGTCCGTCAGCGGCGTGGCAGCCAGCGCGGGAGCCGTGGCCCCCACACGCCAGGTCCACAAAAGAGTGTCCCCCCGTCCTTCGACATACACCAGAAAACGCAGTGCCGCCCGCGCCGCCGTGGCCGTCTTGCGCCGCCCCCCGAGAAGAATACGATCGCGTTTCTTGCGGGAGTGCTGACTCAAATAAACCGGGAAAGTTTGCCCACGCAAAGTGACCTCGGCCAAGGGGCGAAAGGCGGTGGACTCAAACAAAGCTCTCCCGGACTTACCACGCAGCCAGCAGAGCCGAACCCGAAAAATATCCTTATGATCCGGCAGAAGCTCCAGGCCAATCGGGGAGTACGGAAATCGGTAAAGAACTTCCTCCTTGGGGAGGATCGTGGGCGGCGTTGTCATGGTTACTTGAGTTATCGGTGTCTCTCCAGCACGAAAGCCCTGTTAAGAACGCGGGAACCCGCCCCGCAAAATCGCCAGAAATTTATGCGCCCTCCCTCACCCCCCCTCTACAGTTTCTCGCCGGTCTTCCCATAATCCCAGTATGCCCTCGCGCGTTCCGCAGTTCGGGCAGTTTTTTGGGAGGTTGATCGCGTGTCTATACTATCCTCGCTATTCGGAAAAGAAGTGGTAATCGGGCTCGATATTGGAAGCTCCATGATTAAGGCTGTCCAGGTTGAACCGACCCGGGGAGGCTTTCGTGTCGTACGAGCGGCAGAGCAGAAGACTCCCCAAGGGGCCGTACGCGATGGGGTGATTATCAGCCGTGAGCCCATCGCGGTGGCGATACGCCAGATGCTTCAGGCAGCCGGGATCTCCGCCAACGCCGCCGTTCTCTCGGTATCGGGGCCCAGTGTGACGGTGCGCCAGATCCGTGTCCCTAAGATGAACGCAGCCACCCTGACCAAGTCTATTCGCTACGAAGCGGGTAAGTACATCAGCACCAATATCGAGGATGCCGCACTCTCCTTCGAGATTCTGGGAACCTGCGACGATGACCCCACGCAGATGGATGTGATGCTCGTGGGCACCAGCCGTGACCTCGTCGAGTCCCGAGTTGCTGTGGCACAGCTAGCGGGCCTAGAGGCAATCGCGGTAGATATTGAGTCCTTTGCGATCCTACGCGCCATTGTTGATACTGCACCAGACGATTTTGCCGATGAGAACCTGCGGGCCATCGTTGATATCGGCGCTGCCCATACCGAAGTGATTATTCTCTCCGGACCCGACTTCGCCCTCACACGCTCCATCCCGATCTCAGGCGATACTTTTGCCGATGCCCTAAAAAACCAGCTTCGGATCGAACCCAGCGAGGCGGAGTTGCGCAAGCAGGACGTGGATATGGGAGCACTCATTACCGGGGAAGGCTCACCGGAGTCCATTGAGCTCTCACGCATTATCCAGACGACTATGGACGAGCTCCTGCGCGAGATTCGCCGCTCCATCAACTACTTCCAGTCACAGCTCGCGGACGAGGGAGTTACTGCCAATCTTTCGGAGATCCTGCTCGTCGGTGGCTCGGCCCAGATCCGTAACCTAGCGGCCTACATGTCCGCTCGCCTTGGTATCCCCACACGGCTCTGCGACCCTTTCGCCAGCTCTCAGCTCGAAACGAGCCCCGAGGCAGAGGAGTGGCTGCAGGAGCAGGGTCCCAGCCTGACGGCGGCCCTGGGTCTGGCACTCAAAGAGTTCACAGGGCCACAGCTCGGCAGTAAGAACTAGGAAAGAAAAGGGTCAATACCACCATGCCAAATATCAATCTGATCGCCGAACGTCGTGCCGAAAAACGGCGCATGGAGCGACTGAGCAAGCAGCTATTCTATGCGATGGGAGCCTCACTGGCGATCCTCGTCTCGGTAGGCTCCTATCTGATGACCGCACGTTTCAAGCAAATGGGGGATGTGGCGGATGCCGATCATCGAATGGAGAAAGTACGGCCCATTATTGACGAAATTGACAGGGTGAAAAAAGAAACCAGTGATAAGCAACCCAAGGTCACGACCCTGGAAAGAGCACGCTTTGACACACTACGCTGGACACTGCTCTTCCAGGCAGTAGCTCAGTCTCTGCCTAAAGATGTCTGGCTCACCACCATCGGAGCGCCTGAAGGGGAGCCCATTGTTGTCAGCCTCTCAGGCTCCGCCCCGTCACAAGCGATCGCGGGTCAAGTGGCTCTCAACTTGAAAAGTAAGCCTCTTTTTGAGCGCGTCGAGCTGCTTAGCACCAACCTACTGGATAAAGGGGGCCGCTTCGGCTTCCAAATCAACGCGCCTATCAAGCCCATTTCTCTGCCCACAGCCCCTCCTCCCACCGCAGAGGCAAAGAAGACAGCTAAAGTGACGACGGTCAAAGGAGATAATAGCCGTGTTTAATCCAACCGCCGGTGGCCTCCGGAATATCTCTTTTCAGCCTGGTAAACAATCCGCCATTATTATGGGGGCACTTACAGGGGGGCTCTTATTTCTTACGGGGGGGCTCTATGTCTGGCAGTCGGGAGAGATCGCACGTGTCGACAAAGAAGTGGCCGCTAAGCTTGAACAAGTCTACGACAACGAGCGAAGCGCCAAGCAACTGGATCAAGTGCATCTGGAAGCCGCCGCAGTAGATGGCAAGCTGCGCTTTCTTGAGCAGAATGTCTCCTCAGGAGATTATATTCCAACGATGGTGCAGCAGATGGCCAAGCGTGCCCAGTCCTACAGCCTAATCGTCACCAACTCGCGCCATAGTATCGAGATCGTTCCTCCTCCCCAACCACTGAGCAAAGAGGAGAAGGCCGCGGGCAAGAAGCTGGCACTACCACCCGCCTATAACAAAGCCCGTATCGAGATTGATCTAACAGGCACCTATAACAATGTCGCTCGATTTATTCATAGCCTCACACGCTTTGAGAAAATCATCGCTGTCAACTCCGTTATGGAACAGTCGCGTCAGGACAAGGCAAATAGCTCGCCCGATCTCTCCGTGCGTATCGTCATGACAGGCTATGTCTTTCCCGATGGGGATATGATTGCCTCCAAAAAACAAGAGACAAAGTTTGGCTCCATCAGTGAGCGCCGCGCGATGGAAAATCAGCTCTTGAGTCCGCCATCCCCCCAGCCGAAATAGTCAGGCAGAGGCTAGGAAAACTTTATGAAGCCCATTGATAAGAAAGATATGCCCAAGCTGATCGCTCTGATCGGCCTATCGGTCTGTGCCCTTGGTTACGGTGTCTACAGTCTCGTGGGTGGCACCTCCTCGGCAAGCCCTCCTGCGCAAGCCGCACCTAAGGATCAGACAGCACAAGCAGCTCCCGTGGGGGGAGGCAGTGTCCCTACCACGGATGATGTTCTGACCACCGAGCTCACGCGTCTGGAAAAGATCAGCGAGCCCGTTCTGGTTCGCGATCCGTTTACGATCACCTCCAGCGCGAGCCCACTAGTGCCGCCCCCGACGACGCAACTGCCCCCCTCAGCACCCAACCCCACTCCGGCTCCTTCCCCACAGGATGTGGCTACCATCAGGGGAAAAATCCGCGCAAAAACTCTCGGCGAGATTCTCGGGGTCAGTGTCCGGCTTCCCAAGCCAGGCGGTGAGGAAGACCCGCGTGGCGGCGGTTCGGCGACATCGTCTGGAGCGACGCCCCATATGGTCCTGCCGCCACCACAGCAAGCGCAGCCCCCGACACTATCGGTGACTGGCATCATGGTTTCCGAAAATGGGCAGGGCAAGAGCATTGCCATTGTTCGCATCAAAGACGAAACCCGCTGGCTCTCTGTGGGAGAGGATGTCGGTCAGGGTTTTGTTGTCCGCAGCATCCGACGAACGGACAGCGGCAGCGAGCTGGAAATCATAGATTCGAACGACAAAAAACGCCACTTCATCTTCAAGGTGAACTGAGCAAATCAGATAACTGAGTCAATTCAGATAGAGGAGCTACTCTCGTGCAAACTCAAAAAAATCTCTTAGCCTTCGGACTTGCTTCCGTCGGAATGATCGCGTCCTCAAGCCCAAGCTATGCGGCGCCCAGCGCGGTCAATGACATCAAAGAGGTAACCATCACTACCGAAAATGCAGCCACAAGAATTACCATCACCGGCTCACTGTCCTTCACCCCGGACGTAAGGAGCCTAGACAAGAGTGGCGTGACCACGATTACCCTTCCTGGTCTCTGGCAGGCAGGGCGAGCCGGCAGCAAGAGTGTCCAAAAAAACGGAGTCGCTTTTGTTCGCTATGGGCAGTACTCGATGCGCCCCAGCAAACAAGTACGTATCGTCGCCAACTACAACAATAAGATTCGGAAGGGCCTTAAATACGAGCTCATCGCCTCCGAGGACAAGACCCGCTGGGACATTGTCCTCTACGCCCCCGGAATCGAGCCGACCGAGCTAGCCGACCGCGAGGTGCTCCCCGTCAATCTGGCCTCAATTGCTGCCGCTCCCCCCAAGATCGCTCGGGCCCTCCAGGCGGAGAAAGACCCACTCCCAGGTATCTCCGTTCGAAGCCAGCGCACCCCTGTCTCGATTGACACCCGTGCCCTGATGGCGGCAGCGAGCCGTGTGGCCTCCCGCATTGCGTTCGCACCTCGGGATACCGCCCGGCTCGCGACCTACGAACTAGTGACAGCGCCACAACTGAGCCTGGCCTCGGTGCTGCCACTGGCACCACGTCCGCGTCCGCTGGTTGCGACCACCACAGCGAGTACGAAGCTCACGCCTTACTCTAGCCGTGTGTCCGAGCCAAACTTTACCAAACCGCTCCTTCCCGCTCTTGAGCGCCCCGTTACCCTGACCCAGGCTCTGGCAGCTCCCCTTGCGCTGGCCCCCGCTCCTCCCTCCGACCAGAAAAAAGCGGTGGTGATCTCCGTCAAG
>NZ_JAYUPA010000570.1:0-1549 GCF_043760365.1 Armatimonas sp. | reverse complement strand
TTGCATCAGGGTAGTGGAGGGCATTCAGGGCGTTGGCGGTGAAGTAGGTTGACCCAAAGGGGAAGCGGGATGGATCAGTCAACGAGTAGATAATTACGCGCATTGTAAGCGATTAGGGGTAAGATTTCGGCGCGAATGCCGGAGGAGCCAGCCCTGCGGGATAGAGTCCCGCAGGGCTTGACTTTAGTGAGCGGTTAGGCTACTTTTGCTGGCGAGGTGCGCTTTCCTGTCCGGGGGGTGCTCCTCTTTTGGGTTACTGGCGGATTCACGAGGCGATCTATCACCCGAGGGTCAGTGACGAAGAAGAGCGCTCCGAGAACCAGTACCGACACCGTGAACGAGAGGTTCAGGTTTTCCATAGCGAGTTGTTAAGGGGTTAATTAGCTGGATGTTCGACCTCTCATCCATCAGTAATACATTAACATATTTGTTAATGTGTGTCAAGTGTTTTCACACTTTGTTCCATTTCAACGACGCGATATATACACTCAAGTAACAGGGATACTCAGAGTAGGGCCTTGACAAGAATTAACGAATTTGTTAACGTAGAATAAGAAGAGAGACGAGCTAAAAAGCTCTCCTAATTTTAGCCAGAAGAACACGGTATGAAGACCAAAAAAGGTGCGCCTAGCGAGCAGCAGTCATCAGAGAGCGGGCTACCCGTATCGGAGAGCACAAGGGCCACAGGGCAACCCTTCGCTTTTGAGGAACTGGGGCAGTGGCTTCTGAGCATGCGTCTCGCGCAGGGTGTTTCGCAGCGGGAGCTCGCCGCTCGGGTGGGTGTTCTACCGCAAGCCATGAGTCGAATGGAGCGTGAGCGCTACCGTGGTGTTAGCTTTGAGCGACTAAGTCGCGTGATCGATGCTCTGGGAATCTCCCTTCAGCTCATCGCGGCAGTTGATCCCGTGGAAAACTGGAAAGAACAGGCTCAAGAGTAAGAACAGGCTCAAGAGTAGGGGGTAACCCCTTCGTACAGTCAGATTGAAAAGGATAGTTGGAGACACTTATGCGCCACTTTGGAGACACTTATGCGCCGTGAAAAGAAAAAGAGTGGTCGCTTTGCAGGGCAGCAGGGGCTGATATTCAAACAAATACGCAGTGCTCACAGCGGTGCTACTGATCCGTTTCAAATGCCACCCGGTGTTACAGTCAGTAAGCAGGTGCTCCAGGGCGGGTTAGTATATGTCTTCCGAGACAGGGCGATTGGTGAGCTGGGCAGAATCCTGGTGCAAGACCGTGGACCTGGGCAGTGCCAAATCTCCTGCGAAGTCGTCGGCGATCCCAACGATCCCATGACCGAGGTTCGCGCAGGCATCTTTAAGCCGTTGGGCAAGAGGCTCTCCGATCTGCTGGAAATGCAAATTGGTTCGGTGCCAGATTCGGAGCGTCTTACACCTCCACCTGCCAGCCCTCCAGGTTCTGGCGAGGGAATTGAAGGTAAGTTGATGCAGTGTGAGCGTTGCGGGGCTTCAGTAGCGATGCTCATCTTCGCATCGGGAGCGACGCAGCCCGCCCGCTTTGAGGATATGCTCGCCTGATGTATCCGGAG
>NZ_JAYUPA010000569.1:0-4356 GCF_043760365.1 Armatimonas sp. | reverse complement strand
ATGGGCCATAACTTCTATCTGTGGCTCAATCCTAAAACCAATAAATTCGTCTACCTGCCGTGGGACTTAAACATGGCGTTTGGCGGCTTCCCTATCGGCGACCCGATTCACCTATCGGTGAAGAAGCCCTACAACGGCGAGAGCAAGCTCACGGATCGTTTTCTGGCAATCCCCGCGTTCCGAGCGGCGTACGACAAGTCTTGTCGTGAGGGTGCCAAGATCATGACGGAGCTAGATGCCCTGCATGACTCGGTTGCTTCGGCGGCCAAGCCCATCATGGCATTGGATCCCAAAGACGCAGGCGGCGGCTTTCCTGGTGGCCCCGGCGGGGGGCCGGGAAGAGGCGGCGGGTTTGGTGGTACCAATGACCTCAAAGCCTTCTTTGCACAGCGCTCCGCCTCGGTGATCGCTCAGCTAGAGGGTAAAGAAGAGGGCGTGGTTCCCCAAGGCGGCGGACCCGGTGGCGGCGGGCCAGGAGGTCCTGGTGGCTTCGATATAACCGCGATGCTGGGGACGAGCTTTTTGCAGCTCACCGGCGCAGGCGAAGCGCCGACGCTCACTGCCTTCAACGATGCCTGGAAAAAAGGCGCGGCCTTCTGCGATAAAAATAAAGACGGCAAGCTGACCCAGGAGGAGCTGACGGCAGGGGTGGGCGCGGTGCTAGGCGGTGGTTTCGGGCCGGGACAGTTCCTCGGGCCACAGATATGGAGCGCTCTCAAAGCCAAAGAGAGTATCCCTGTCGCAACTTTCACCGCCACGATGGTGCAGTGGGGCGCGAGCTGGGATAGCAACAAAGACGGTAAGCTGGATGTCCCTGAGGTGGGTACTGGCTTGATAAAGATCCTCCCGCCACCAGACTTTGGTGGGGGGTTTTAGGATGGATGTGGATGGAGAGGTAGTTCGCGCGGGTTTTGAGCGCAAGTACCTGGTTCCCGAGAGTGCCGCCGCCGCCCTCCTGAGCGCCGTCCGGATGCTGCTCCCTCCTGATCCCTACGGAGGGCGCTACGAAGTCGCAAGTCTCTATCTCGACACCCCTGACCTTGCCTCCTACCGGCGCGAGGTGCAAGGCAAGTGGCGGCTACGGCGCTACAGCACCACGGAGACCGTCTTTGCGGAGTTCAAGGCCAAGCCCGAGCCCGGCAAGGTGCACAAGCGCCGCAGTGCTCTATCTCTGGAGCAGCTCCCCGAGAGCCTTCCTGCCTGGTTTCAGAAAGCGATCCACAAACAAAGCCTCTCTCCGACACGCCTGGTGACCTATACGCGGGATGCCTTTGTGGGAGAGCTAGGCGGCGAAGAGGTTCGCCTCACGCTGGACCATCAGGTTCAGGCGAGCACACAACAGAGCCTTCAGTTTCCCCTGTTTGATGGGAGCCAGGGAGTAGGCTTCCCCCTCACCGAGGGGCGCATTCTGGAGATCAAGTACGAGCACGCTCTGCCTGAGGAGCTGGAGAAACTCACTAGGGAGCTGGGCCTACTCCCCGAGTCGTTCTCCAAGTACCGGACGGCTATTGAGAAGGCATAGGCTGCCCCACGTTTGATCCGCCCACACGAACGTGGACGGTCAAAGAGAGTTATAATGCCACTATGACCGAAGTTCTGCGGCTGGCACGTCGCTTCTGGCCGCAGCTTCTGCTTCTGTTGCTTCTGGAGCTTCTTGGAGCAGGGCTGGCAGTGCTCGCGCCGATTCCCCTTCAGACAGCGCTGGATGTCTTACTACAAAAACGTGCGATGCCGAGCTGGCTGGAGCCGTTCTCGGGCAGTGCGCTCCCGGCACTCTGCGCGGCGAGCCTACTTGTCACGCTACTCGCACAGGGACAAGGGCTAGCCAGTGCGCTGCTTTCTACAGGGCTTGGACAGCGGCTGATTCGCGATCTACGGGCACGGCTCTTTGCAGCGGCGCAGCGGCTCTCGCTGGCGCGGCATATCGAGCGGGGCACAACCGACACACTCTATCGCATTCAATCCGATGCCCAGTCTATTGAGTGGTTTTTATTGGACGGTGCGCTTCCCGTTCTCACCGCAATCACGACACTGGCACTCATGCTGACCGCACTTTTCCGCCTAGACACTGCCCTTGGCTGGGTGGGCGCGGCGCTGGCCCCTCCCCTCTTGCTGGCCGCCCGTGCCACCCGACCCGGCCTGAAAGCGGCGTCGCGCGATGCCAAGCAAAAAGAGAGCGAGGCGCTCGGCATTGTGCAAGCCACACTCGGTGCACTGACCAGCGTGAAGGCGTTTGGAATCGAGGACGCGCAAACGCAGCGCTTCGCCGAGGCGTCGGAGAAGGCAGTCAAAGTGCGCCTTCGGATCGCGCTGCTCGACGGGCTCTTTGGAATGGGAATCCAGACTCTGACGGCGCTCGGAACGGCGGCGGCGCTCTACATCGGCGTGGCGGCGGCGCAGCGTGGGGCGCTCACGGTGGGGCAAGTGCTACTCGGTCTGCACTATCTCAACCAGGTCTACAGCCCCCTCAAGACACTCGGCAAGAAGTGGGCGAGCCTGCAGAATCAAATGGCCGGGCTGGAGCGCGCCACCACGTTACTGACCGAGCCCGCCGAGGTGCCGACACACCCCAACCCCACGCCGCTCCCTCAGCCCGTGCGCGGCGAGCTTCGCTTTGAGAATATCGCCTTTGGCTACGACCCGCGCCGCCCGGTGCTGGAGAACGTGAGCTTCACGGTCGCACCTGGCGAGCGCATCGGGATCGTCGGGGAGACGGGCAGTGGCAAGTCCACGCTGCTCTCACTCCTGATGCGCCTCTACTCTCCCACAGCGGGCGAGATCTATCTGGATGGCGTCAAGATTACGGATCTCAAGCTCACCGAGCTACGCACCCAGCTTGCCGTGGTCTTTCAAGAAACGGTGCTGCTTCCGGGGACGCTCGCCGAGAATATCGCCGTGGGAAAGCCGGGTGCGACGCTTGCCGAAATAGAGTCAGCCGCCAAAGCCGCCCAGCTCCATGAGGCCGTAGGGCGCTTCCCCGATGGCTACCAGAGCAAAGTGGGTGAGCGCGGCGCGGCCCTCTCCGGCGGCGAGCGCCAGCGCGTCGGTTTAGCCCGTGCTTTCCTACGCGATGCCCCGATCCTGCTACTCGATGAGCCGACGAGTGCGCTTGACGCCACCACCGAAACCGAAGTTCTCAGTGCGATGGAGCGCCTGATGGAGGGCCGCACCGTCTTGCTCGTCACTCACCGCGAGAGCGCCCTGCGCGGGATGCATCGGGTCTTAATACTTCAGGAGAAAGAACTCAGTCTGCGTCCTTGACAGAGGATATAAATACTGTTATTAATATCAGGGCTATATCAAAACAAAAAATAACACATAGACTTGTGTTCCAAGGAAAACAACATGCAACTGTCTCGCTACTCGTCACTACTCGCCCTCGGGCTACTCTCTCTTGCCGCGCTTCCGAAAGCCACGCAAGCCCAGATCCTCAGTGAGGACTTCAACACGGTGCTTCCTGCGGGCTGGATCAACACCAACAACAGTACCACTCAGGGCACAAACCCCACCTGGTTTCAGGGAAACCCTGGCGTCTTTAATGCACATCAGGGAGCAACCAATGCCTATGCAGCAGCAAACTTCAACGCAACCACAGGGAACAATACGATCAGTCTTTGGATGATCACTCCCTCGTTTACGGTGAGCAATGGCGACTCTCTCTCTTTCTTCACCAGAACAGTAACTACCCCCAGTTTCGCGGATCGGCTGCAAGTGCGCTTCAACCCGCTCAATACGACCAATGTTGGAGCCACCGATACCAGTGTCGGAGACTTTACGACTCTCATGGTAACGGTTAACCCGACTCTGACGCTTGCGGGCTACCCCAACGACTGGACAAACTTCGCCGCTGCCTTCACGGGCCTCGCAGGGCCGACCACCGGGCGGCTGGCCTTCCGCTACTTTGTCACCAGTGGCGGCCCAAGCGGAGCGAACTCGGACTATATCGGAGTAGATACCCTGCGTATTACGGCATCTTCCTCAGCCCCGGAGCCAGGGACGCTGGCATTGCTCGCTCTGGGGAGTGTGGCTGTGCTTGCTGTGCGCAAGAGACGACACTAGCTCACGATAGTTCAGGGAAGAACAAAGAGGTTCTTTCCTGATTTCCGTAAGCCGCGCGCAATGGGCTATGTCTCACGAAGAAACGCTCGCGGTGGCACCACTCACCACCGCACTCTGATGCGAAGCTTCGCTCCCGAGCCGAGTTTGCGCTGAAGAACCAGCAGAGCCGGAGAGCCTAGCCCAGCGCGAGCCGGGCAAGCACAAACAGCAAGAGGGCACCCCCTGCCACCACCATCAGACCCACGGTGCGGATGCGCTTGAGATAAAAAAGCAACCCGAGGCCCGTGAGGGAGATCA
>NZ_JAYUPA010000568.1:0-1551 GCF_043760365.1 Armatimonas sp. | reverse complement strand
CGTCGTCCATGGGGTTGTGTGTATATATACGGATGCTTAGACATCCCACGAGAAGATTTGGCTGATCTCGCCAGTAAGTTCGCCGCCAGCTCTTCCCTTCCATACTGAGTTGGAAGAACTCGAGTCTCTTTATGATCCCGGCATCTATCACTAGATAGCTTTGTATGAGGTCCGCCAATACTTTGATGCCGACTGGTATGGCAGCGAGGATGCCACACGCTCTCGTTACATACTCATTGTGCTGTACTACCAGAGCTGCGAGCATTGATGATTTTTTGGATACTGGCCATTCGATACTGGCCATTCGTTCAGTTTAATTATACACTGTGGTGGGCGCCCTCATCGCTGCGTCGGAAGGGCATACTTCTACTAGCAGTACTTTAAGTTTCTCATTGAAAAATAAGTAGGATGCCAAATAGGCGGTATTGGTGATGGATAGACGTGGATGGGCCCCTACCGACCGTCTTGCCGCCGCGCAAAATTGAATCCCTCCACAATATGCACACCCACCGCCGAATCTTCACTATGCCTCAAGACTGGAAACGCGTTCATATGCCTTGTGGCTTCAGGAAAAATGTCGCCGCGAGCAGTGCGCCCCTGTGGACGCGCCTTCATCTGAAAGCTTGCTCGGACTGTGCCGGCAAACCCTACTCCGTTGAAGATTACCACCGCACCGACGCTTCTTCTCGGGGCGGCGCTCTACGGCCTTCGCCCGTACTCTGCTAAGGACTGCGCGGAATTTGTTCGTAGGATTGACGCCCAGACTCATTGCTCTACTACTATCGTTACTCCTAAAACTGCTAGGAACACCATTGCTACTCCGAGTACTACTGCCACGAGCACCATTGCTACTCCGAGTACAACTGCCACGAGCACCATTGCTACGACTACACCGAGACTGGGGGCTCCTCTGACTCTGTGAAGACCCCTACCGGTCATTTTGCCGACGCGACGAGCACGGCTTCGACTCGTCTTTGGTGGCCGGCCGAATGGTTGTGACGGTCTCTACTCCTTACCTGGTAACTCTTCCTGCATAAATCGCAATACAGCTGCTGCTTGTCAAGCGGGATGCCTGGCTCGAATGTGCCCTGGCGTGGTTTTTCTTCGGTTGGCGGCATTAACTAAACGGATTGGCAATATTAATCTGGCCGCCTTTCTGATATCGCACCCTTCGACTCAGGAAAGCCATCACAATGCTGGAAACGACTTCTATCTACGGTTTTGACCTCGCGGCGGGCGCGATCGCTCTACTTCTCTCCCCCCGATAAAGAAATTGCGCTATCGGTGACGGCTGAAACTCTGGCTTCTACGACTTAGCCATCGTTTTGTATGTGGGCGTCACTTTATCGATTTGGGGCGGGACCGCTGGAAGCTCCAAATTCGGGGTGGGGATGCTCTAGCTGGGTCTTTTCTACGGCTTCGCCGGCCGGGCATTCCTTCTCTTGCTACGAGTGCTGCATTCGCCCTCCGAAACGCCCTTCCTTGCTCCCTTTTGCTGACAAACTCCGATGAGTATTCGCCGCGGTCAGCTCGTTCTTACCGATGCGGAAA
>NZ_JAYUPA010000567.1:0-4362 GCF_043760365.1 Armatimonas sp. | reverse complement strand
GTCGGCCTTCGCCGACTAAAATCGGTAGTCCCCGGAGGGGGACTTTTCTTCCGTAGCCGGGATTTTAATCCACGGCAAAGAGAACTGAATGGCCGTGGCTTAATACGTTATCGGAAAGGATTCGGTTACGGCTTCAGCGGATTTCTCTTTGCCCTGCGCCTCGTCCTCGTCGAAGAGCCGAATGAGCGCCTGTTCGATCATCTTCACCCCAAACTGCCCTTTGGCGTGTCGGCGCACCTTACCGTCTTTGTCAAAGAGAAAATACGTCGGCCACGCATCCACCTTCAGCTCATCGCCGATTTTATGATCATTGTCAAAGATCAGCTTCTCGGTAATGCCAAGCTCTTTTGCCACTTCCAGCACTTTGGCCTCATCCAGATCGAATTCTCCCATAGGCCGATGCACAGAAAGAACTTGCAAGCCTTTCGGGCCATACTCATCACGAAGCTTTTGCAAATGCGGCATATTTGCATGACAGGCGGAACATGATTTAGACCAGAAATACACGATACAAACACTATCTAAATTCCCACTGTTTGATTTCATTACATCATATAAATGTTTCAATCTTTACAATATCCTACCTATCATTTTTAAAATTTATCGCAAAATATCTATTTTATCATTTAACCAGGTTTCTTTTCCTGAATTCCAACATTTTACTAGTGTATTCATTAACTAATATTGATGATTTTTTATCTTTATCGCTTTTTGAAATATCAGAATGAGTCATATCAGAAAATCTTTTCTTCCAATCAGATTTATAATTTTCAACTTCTTTCATTTCAGGCTTCTGTTTACATCCAGACAATATAATAAACCCAAACAAGGCAGACAAATAAAGTTTCATGATTCTTCCTTTTTAACTTCATTTAAGGGTTCACTACATTCAGCATGACTAAATTAAATGAACCCTTCCATTTCAACAACCTACAGATGTACAATTATCGCAATTGGCATTTGGTGGTGTCCCAGGACAATTGCATGTTTTACACTGACACCACCCTCTATAGGCTGCTGTCATACAAAGAGTTCTCTCATCTGAACCGGAAGGCCACTCTGAACATGCCGATAATGCATCTTCAAGGCCAGTATCACACTCTGAACATGTTTTCCAAACTAACTTTTTCTTGTTGCTACCACAGGTTGGTAAACAGACCTCGCATTTCTGTGTCGCGCTTGGAACACAACCCGTAGTACACCCTAAACATTCTGGTGGAGTTGCAAGAGCAAGTCCAGCATTTTGGAACTCGCTTGCAACCTGCTGAGCGACTTTGTTATCCCCCGCTCGGCGCTGCATCTCTTTGCCGACTTTACGCAGAAGTTCATCCGCAGTTAGTGCAGCGACAGCGGCGGCTCCGGCTTGGAAGCCGAAGCGGGCAAGGGCTTGTCTTCGACTGAGCTTCTCTTTTTCGAATTGTGCGAGCTTCTCTGCCGCAGTCAGTTCTACTTCTTCAACCGTATTTTCAACGTTATTCATTTCCTACCTCATCCTTTGCAGAAGACACCGCTTCGTTTTGAGCTTTAAGCGCCGCTTCTTTCTTCTGAATCTCGATAACACGAGCGACAACTTGTTCGACAAGGCTGTTTATACGCTGACTTCCCTCGATTCGGTCTATCACCGCTTGGGCAACCATATCCACATAATCGTCGCGATCTTCGATAGCCATCTACGCTCCCAGGCGCACTGCACGCACAACTCTTACGAGCGTACAGTCACGGTACGCCTTGCTTTCTGGGATGCTTCCACCCTCCTCCTTTCTCTCGCGGGGAGAGGTGGCGGGGAGAGGTGGTGGGGAGAGGAAGTTACTTGTATTTTACCCCAAAGCAAAAGAAAATGTCAAGCGATAAAAGACAGATCAAAAGATTTTATTTTCATGTTCACTGACACAGTGGCTGTGTCAGTGGATTTGAAAGTCGTATCTGTCCAGAGTAACACTGTGTTCGCATACACCAACAAAGGGTGTAGAAAGAGGATCGCAAAATAACACGAGTAAAGCTTCAACTGCAAGATATTTCCGTCCCTGAAAAGATTCGTAAGGCTAGGCAAGTGCTTGCGCAGCTCGCCGGGAACCCAAACTTCCCCACTGCGGCAGCACTTAGCGCAGAACTAATGGAGAGACTATCGAGATTTGGGAAAGCGATCAAGGCTACGAATGGGAATCCTAGCCGCTCCGCAGAAATCCCTCTTTGTTCCCCCGCCGGGCGGGGGTTAGGAGGCGGGCAAGCTACTCCTCGAATTCTTCGTCGGCGATTTCTTGATCGGCGAGCTCTTGTGCATCATCGTCGTCTTTGTGTTGCGAGCGCAGGGCATCGTCCACGAGGGGCGCGAGGGTGGGCATCTCGATCAGAAACGGCGAGGGGCCGAGGGCCTTGGCATTGTGATACTGCGGCCAGGAGAGAGCGAACTGATCTTTGGCACGGGTGATGGCGACATAGGCAATGCGGCGCTCTTCTTCGAGGCTATCTAGGAGAAGCTCGCCGTCCACATAGCGTAGGCTACGGTGGTGGGGCAACAAATTCATTGCAAAACCGACCACGAAGACGCAGCGCCACTCCAGGCCCTTGGACTTATGCACCGTCATGAGGTTTACCGCGTCCTGGCCCTTGCCCGCATCCTTGGCCTTGCGAATCTGCCCGCCCACAAACGTCAGCATTCCCTCGGGCGCAAAGAAGCGCTTGCTAGCTGTCAGAAGCTCATCGAGGTTATCTAAACGGCTGGAGCCCTCACCCTCATCCTCGCTGTCACCATCCTCGTTCACGATATAGTCGTCGTAGCCGGAGAGCCGTGCAGCCATGAGGCGCGTCTGGGCCGTCTCACCCGCCTCATGAATCTCCTTAATCTGCTTACGAAAGTCTAAAATCGCCACTTCTTGCTGGGTGGTGAAGACACCTTTTTTGAGCATCTCGTAGAACGAGCACTTCTGTTTCTCCGCCAGCTCCTCCACTTTCTTGATAAATCCCAGCCCCAGCGAGCGTGTGGGTCGCCCGAACTTCGTGCTGGCGATATTGAGGATACGCTTACACGCCTCGGTGCCCGCCTCGGAGTTTGGGTCCACGGAGAGCTGAAGATACGCAAGCAAGTCCTTCACTTCCTTGCGGTTGTAAAAACTCGTGCCGCCCGTGATCTGATACGGAATTCCCGCGTTGATCAGCCCGTCCTCGAAGCATCGGGAGTAGGCATTGGTGCGATAGAGCAAGGCAAAGTCCCGGAACGCCATCGTGCCATCGCTACTCATCTGCTCCCGCAAGCGCTCCACCACCCAGAGCGCCTCGGCCTCTGCATCCAGGTGTTGTGAGAGCCAGGGCTCTTGCGCCGAGAGCTGAGTGGGCTCCATCAGCAGACGGTAGCGATCATCGAGATCCGCATGGGCGATAAGCTCGTTGGCGACCGTCACAATCGTGCCCTGCGAGCGGTAGTTGGCGGGCAAGCGGATGATCTGGCCGTTGGGGTAGCTGGTCTGAAACCCCATTACTGTGCGCTTGGGGTCGCAGCCACGGAAGCCGTAGATACTCTGCCCCACATCCCCCACAATAAAGAGATTCCCGTGTTTTTTGGACAGAAGCCGCGCCAGTTGCCACTGTACCTCACTGGTGTCCTGCGTTTCGTCCACGAGGAGAAAGTCAAACTTGCTCTGGTACTCGTCGCGGGCCTTGGCATCATCGCGGATAAGATAAAACGCTTCGAGCAGCAGATCATCGAAGTCTAGACGCTTGGCAGGAACTTTCGAGAGTACGTCCAGCTCTTTTTCTTTTGCTTTCTCGTAGCAGCGCCAGAACTTCGCGACATTCTGGATCAGCGGCAGCTCCCAGTCCGGGTAGAGCTGAGCGAGGGCGGTCTCGGCCATCTCGCAGCTATGGCCGCAGTTCTTGGAGGCCGAGATCGCCAGCAAGGCGAGCTTCGGATCGAGCTTCATGTTCTGCCCAAACGGTGGCTGGGGCAACGACTTATAGTTACTGGTCTTTCCTAGAATCGCACGGCAGACACGCTTCTGCCAGTACTCGTCGGCCAGATCGAAGCGGCCCTCTTTGCCAAAGCGCTCCGCCCACTCTTTTTTAAGAATCCGCAAGCAGTGCGAGTGAAAGGTTCCGATCCACAGCCCCGCAATCGCCTCTCCCCCAAGAAGCTTTGCCAGACGCTCGCCCATGTCGTCGGCGGCGCGACGGGTAAATGTCGTGACCAGAATACGCTCTGGTGGCACCCCTTCCGCGATGAGGCGCGCAATGCGCCGAATGAGCACCGTGGTCTTGCCTGAACCGGCCCCTGCCAGCACCAGCGCCGCCCCGTGCGTATGGGCAAATGCCTCATACTGCTGCTCATTTAGCCCGACGGCAAGATCGGCAACATCAATGGATTTAGGT
>NZ_JAYUPA010000566.1:0-4363 GCF_043760365.1 Armatimonas sp. | reverse complement strand
CCGGTCAGTGCCGCGATCATGGTCAGGTGCAGTGTCATTGTCTCCAGCTGTGTGTTCAGTAGATAGGCGGCGGGCATTGCGCTGGTGTGTGCCTGCACGGCCTCCGCTTCTTCTTCGGTTGCTTGTGAGGCAAGGCGGCGGCGCACTCGATCACGTACTCCCGCCAGGCGGCGGTTTGCCTCGTCGGGCGCTTCCTCATCGGGCTGATCGCTCTCCAGTGCGCCTAATGTCCGTCCATAGAGCTCGTCCAGCAATCGGGCTGTCATGTCCGTCCAGATACCCGGCCCCACCGCAGACGTATCCGCCCAAGTGAGTAAATAAAGCATCTTCAGGTGCTCCGCATCCGGCACCTGGCGTAGCACTTCGCGGATTGTCTCCGGGCGAGCCAGATCCCGCAGGCGGGATATCTCAGCCAGCAGCAAGTGCCAGCGCACCAGAAAAACCGCGCTCTGTGTCCGCTGTGCGTAGGCCCCCAGCCGCTCGCAGATCGCCTCGGCCCGCTCCGCCCCGGTGAGCTCATGAGGCGCACGGGTGCCATCGAGTCGTGTGGGCCACTGCTTGCCCAGATCGTGCAGGAGCGCTCCCAAGTAGAGGGTTGCGGGTGACTCCAGGGAGGAGAAGACCTCACGGTAGGCAACGGGTAGATCCGCCGCCGGGGGGGAGTCGGGGCGCAGACGCGCCAGGTTACGCAGAACGCGCAGCGTGTGCTCTCCCACCGTCCAGACATGGGCGGGGTCGTAGGGAACCAGGCCCATACAGGCTTCCAGCTCCGGGAGTAGTGCTTTAAGCAGTCCGGTGCGTTGCATCCGGCGCAACATCTGCTCTACATCGCCTGGCTGCATCAGCAGGTTCAAAAAGCGTGTCCCGCTGTCAGGGGGGAGTCCCTCGCGGCCCACAAGTTCCTCAATCGCCTCAATCGTTGCAGGAGCAAGCTCAAGATCATAGCGCTGGCAGAACTCCAGGGCCGCGAGGGGCCAGTGCGGGTCAGCAGCCACGCGTCGGGGCTCGGCGACAATCACCGCCCGCCGCAGCGATGCTAGCCCGGAGTCGCTTCCCAGAGTGAGAGGTGCCTCCAGGCAGCGCTGCATGATCTTTTCGGACAGTGCAAACGCACTCTGAGCATGGGCATAGTGCGCCCGCATAAAGACCTCGACCGGGGGCGCATCTGCCTGTGCCGCCACTCCCAGACGCTGGGCAATTTCCTCCTGTCGGGCCGCGCTGAGCCGCTCCCGACGCTCATCCGTGATCAGGTGCAGGAGGTTACGTACGGAATAGAGATGCTCCCGAGCCTCCTGAAGCCGGGTCTTTTCTACAGCCGTGAGGATATGGCGGCGCACCAGCTCTCTCCAGAGAGCATCCCCCGTTTTATCGAAGCGTGCCCGCGCCATCCAGAGTGCGGTTTGAATATCCCTCAGTCCGCCAGCACCTTCTTTCAGATCGGGCTCAATCACAAAGGGCGACTCCCCCATTTTCTGACGAACGCGCTCTCGTTCCGAAATTTTCCGAAAAAGAAAGTCCGCAATATGAAGGCCAGGCCCATAGATGCGGTCGAAACGGGCAAAGAGCGCACCATCACCCCCTATCAGACGGGCAGAGAGCAGCGCGGTCTGGGTCTGATGATCCAGCCGATCTCCTCCGATCTCTGAGATATGGCGGTAGGCGTAGCCCACTTTGATTCGGGCTCCGGCCATTAGGACATCCATCACGAGGCGAAAGGCCTCGCGCAGAAGCGGCGGGTCATCGTCGCGATCTACGAGGAAAGTCAGGTCAACGTCAGAGTAGGGTGCAAGCACGCGCTGACCGTAACCGCCGGTCGCGAGCAGAGCAATCCCCTGAGGGCTCTGTCCGGCGCGTTCAGAAGCGAGTGCCAGAAGCCGCCTTAGGACGGCATCCAGCAGATCGCTATGGGCCTGTGCCCAGCTTCGGCCTCCTGTATCAGGGTGCCAGCGAGCACGTAGCTCAGCACGAGCTTGAACAAGATAGCCCGTCAGGGCACGCTCCTCGCGAAGAGAAGCAAGAGTCGTAGTGTGAAGAGAAATGGACACAGTCAGAAGTTTTATACCATTTTGTGAAAAACACGGGTAGAATATGTGGCATCTAGTCCGAAGTGTATGGCTCCTCAGACCGGGGAGTTTTGGGAGGATGAAGTTTATGAACTGGCAAAAGACAGTAGGCATTAGCGGCGTGGCATTGGTTGTGACGGGAATGTTCCCAGCTCATGCCCAAAAAGATGGTATCGAGCGAGCGCTCGCAGGTATTCGTATCAACGCGTCGTCAAAAGAAATTTTGCGCGTCTTCGGTAACCCCAACGATATCCAGATCGGTGATGTCGCGGTTCGTCCTCCAACACAAGCGGGCGGCCAAGGCGGCACGCAGGGTATGCCGGGCATGGGCGGCGGTGCTGACGACGGCGGCGGTATGCCCGGTATGGGTGGCCGTGGCATGGGTAGCAGCGGCATGTCGGGCATGGGTAGCAGCGGCATGTCGGGCATGGGCAGTAGCGGCATGATGGGTGGCGGTAGCGGCGGCAAGATGGGTGCCATGAGCGGCAGCGGCCCCAGCATGGGCGGTATGAGTGGCATGAGCGGTAGCATGGGCAGCAGCGGCATGTCTGGCATGAGCAGTAGCAGCGGCATGTCTGGCATGAGCGGCAGCATGGGTAGCAGCGGCATGCAAGGTAAAATGGGCGGCGGCGGCCCCATGGGTGGCATGCAAATGGGCGGACGCGGTAGTGGCAGCATGATGGGAGCCGGAACCGACGATGGCGCTCCCTTAGGCGGCGGCGGCATGCAAATGGGTGCAGGCGGTGGCGCAGGTGGTGGGATCGGAGCCTTTGGGCAGACGACATCCTCCTCAACATTCCAGCAGGAAGTGACCTGGAGCTACTCCAAAAAAGCACTGGATGCCAAGAAGCAGCAACAAGCCATCGGCTACGATTTCTTGATCTCCCCTGAGGGTAAAGTCTCGCAGATCCGCATTACGGGCTATGTCCCACGCACTGCCAAAGACAAGAGCGCCAAGGGCCTCACTTTAGGCTCCACCTACAAGGATCTGATCCGAACCTACGGTACTCCCAAGTCTGTCATGAAGAGCGGCGAGCTCCTGGTGTGCTCCTATCCGACGCAGCACATTGAGTTCCAGCTCATGAACATGAAGTTCGTCAATGGCTACGCGGATCCGTACAACGGCATCTATAAAGTCGTGGCGATCCAGATCAACAGCGTCGAGTAGACAAAACCAAAGAGAACTTCTTGCCCCTAGTGCACTTTCGGTGCGCCGGGGGTCTTGTTTTTTTCGGGTACTATAAGCTCCCCATGGAACTTAGTGAGAAAGATGAAATCCGCCAGCGCGTTGATCTGGTTGACTTCATCTCACGCTACACCGCACTGAAGCGCTCTGGCCGGACATTTAAGGGGCTCTGCCCTTTTCATAATGAGCGTACTCCCTCATTTACCGTAGACCCTGACCGAGCATCGTGGCATTGCTGGGGAGGATGTTCCACAGGAGGAGATATCTTCGCCTTTGTGATGAAGGCGGAAAATCTGACATTCCCGGAAGCGGCAGAGCGCCTGGCACAGATTGCCGGTGTCACGCTGAGTCGTGGCGGAATGGACAGCGCGGAGGCAGCACGGCAACGTGATGAAAAAGAGCGCCTGTATAGTGTCAATGCCGAAGCGACGCGCTTTTTCCGGAATTTTCTGGGTAAGGCAAAGCTCGCGCAGGACTATATCAAAGAGCGTGGCCTAGCACATGAGACTCTCGAAAATTTCCAGATCGGCTACGCACCTGAAGAGTGGAGCGCCCTTTCCCGCTATCTGCTGAGCAAGAACATGAGCCGCGAGGATGCAAAGCAAGCGGGCCTCCTCTACGAGTCGCAGCGGGTGCAGGGCGACTACAACGATAAATTTCGCGGACGGCTGATCTTTCCCATTCTCGATGTCCAAGAGCGGGTTGTGGCTTTCGGAGGGCGCACTATCCCTAACCCCGAGCTGCCGCCCGATACCAATGTTGGCCCCAAGTACCTCAACTCCCCGGAGAGCAAAGTCTTCTCCAAGAGTCGCATTCTCTATGGCCTGAACCGCGCACGGAAAATCATCAGTGACGTGGACCAGGTTCTGGTGGTCGAGGGCTACATGGATGTGATCGCAGCGCACCAGGCGGGCATTGGGAATGTCGTGGCCACTCTCGGGACATCACTGACCGATGACCATATTCGGATACTGGGGCGCTACACCAAAAATATCGTGCTCTCCTTTGACTCCGATGAGGCGGGAGTGCGCGCCGCTCTGCGCGCCGCCGAGCTCTTCAGCGCACATGGCCCAGAATTCGCTTTGAAAGTTCTGGCAATGCCTGAGGGAGATGA
>NZ_JAYUPA010000565.1:0-4364 GCF_043760365.1 Armatimonas sp. | reverse complement strand
AGTCTGGCCTCGATGGCAAACCGAGGTGCAAAAGTGGTTCTGACGGGTGCGTTCTTCGATACCCGTAGCCTCCAGCCGATGGGCGATATTGTTATTGGAAAGAAGCTGGTGCACTTTGGGGGGCGTGGAGCAGCGCTCTGCTTGCGCCGCGTGAAAGGCGCGGAGGGCTGGGTGGCAGGGATTCGGGCTAATGACGGCATTGACCGCCACACGGACTGGGGCAAGAGTGAGATTGTGCTCGCGGGCGGCATTTTACTACTCAAAGACGGTGAGATCGTGGTGAATCCGGCCAAGTCCGGCTTTAGTTCTCTCCTCCAAAAGCCTGATCCACGTGCCGGTGTTGGTATCCTCAAGAACGGCAATCTGATCTTAGTGGCTACCAAGAGCCCCGTCACGCTGACCGAGTGGGCACAGATTCTTAAAGCAGCCGGGGCAGTGGACGCACTGAACTACGATGGGGGCTCGTCTACTGGGCTCTATCTGGATGGGAAGGCGCTGGTCGCGCCAGGACGAAAGCTCACCAACGCGCTGGCTGTCTATGTGGAGCAGCCCACGGCGGTGGCCAAGAAATCGGTTGGCAAGAAGAAACCCGTGGTCGTGGCGAAAGGGTAATACAGCGCCCGTATGGGATAATGCGTTGTGCAAAATCGTGTCTGGGCAGAGGTTTCTCTGGAGGCCATCGCCCATAATTATCGTCTTTTGAGCGCTCGCTACCGCGATGTCGCAGCGGTCGTGAAAGCCAATGCCTACGGCCATGGCCTGGTTCCCGTGGCGCGGGCCTGCGTTTCCGCCGGGGCAACGCGGCTCTGTGTGGCGACTTTGGAGGAGGGGCTGAGCTTGCGCAAAGCGGGACTCTCACAGTCGGTCTACCCGCTGAGTGCCTTGCTCCCTGAAGAGGCCACCGACTGTGTCCGCGCCGACCTCACCCCGTTTATCTCCAGCCCGGAGTTCTTTGCCGCTTTTGCTGCCGCCGCAAAAATCGCCCCCATTCCCGCACGCTGCTATCTTGTGCTCGATACCGGGATGGGCCGCGAGGGGATGGACTCTCCGGAGTTGAAGAGCCTTCGTGAAAATTGCCCGCCACAGGTGGAGATTATTGGCATCGCCACGCACCTATCGTCTGCCGATGAGGATGACCTGCTACCCACGGAGCTACAGCTCTTCACCTTCAAGGCAATAACACGCGACTGGGAGGGCTTGCACTCTGTGGTTAACTCACCGGGGATGTTGCGGTTAGCGAGTGGAGGAATTCGGCGCGCGGGGGCGATTCTCTATGGTATCGAGCCTTATCCTGGTGCGTTGGAAGAGTGCCCCACACTTCCCGCAATGACACTCAATGCGCGTCTGACTCTTGTTAAGTCACTGCCCGAAGGCGCAACGGTCGGCTACGGGCGAACTCACACGCTCACCCGCGACTCCGTGATTGCCACTGTCCCGGCGGGCTACGGCGATGGCTGGTTGCGGCGACTGGGAAATCGAGGGTTTGTGGTCGTGCAGGGCCAGCGCTGCCCGATCGTGGGACGTGTCTCGATGGATCAGTGCCAGGTGGACGTCACGGAAGTTGCAGGCGTTTCGGTGGGCGACACCGTGACATTGATTGGGGAGGGGATCACGGCGGCGGAGGTGGCGCAGTGGGCCGAGACAACGGCGCACGAGCCGACGACACTGCTCAACAGCCGGGTGCCGCGCTACTACACCCCATCTACCACATAGAAAGCTCCTTTGAACTCGAAACAGAGCTTCCTCCCCCCCGGTAGCCACTGCAGCTGCCTGGGGAATGGCCCCGTGTACGGGAACGCAAGTTCCCCCAGAGCCACCCGCTGGCTTCCGTCAAGGCGCAGCGTGTGTAGCTCATACCCTTGTTGCAGTAAGGAGGTGTCCTTCCTGTAGTCTTGAGCCACGAAGACGGCGAGACGCTTGCTCACCGGCGAGTAGGCAAGCTGATTGAACGATCCCACGGTGGGGAAGGGGATGATGGTCGCCGTGCGAGAGCGTGCGCCCTCGGACAGGCGAAAGGTATAGCGAAAAAGCTGGGGCCGGTACCCGATTTGTAGCGTGCCACGCGCCCCAAGCACGGTGTCGCCGTCGGTGCACTCCAGAATGGCTCCGAGATTGAAGTTAACAAACCCATACTGCCCCTGGAACGCATCGGGATGAAAGCACCCGATCTCCGATTTATCGGAGCGCCCGAGCGAGACGATTCTGAATTTTCCGGGCTCGTCACGCCGCCCGGTCACCGCGAAGAGCTCCGAGGTGGGCTCCTCCCCTTTGTGGCGAAACGCCAGCACGACCCAGGCGCGGCCATGATCGCTCCAGAACGGAGGCGAGGCATGGTGAAGGCGCTCCGAGATCGAGAGCAGTGGTTTTTCGAGTTCCCAAGTGTGGTGCCGCTGGCCGTCGGTGGAGAGAATATGCACCACGAACCCGGTGTCATCGTCGGTGATGCCTAATAGCGCGGCGCTCTCTGGGGAGAACACGAGCTCCGTGCCGCCCACAAAGTCAATAGCAAGAAAGGGAAGGCGGTTGGGAGAGGTCGTTCGTCTTCCTGTCAGGACATCCACCGAGAAAAACGCGACGGCGGGCTTGTCTTTTGCGGACTTTGGGGCCGAGGCTTCCAGCCCAATGAGGCGAGAATCCGATTGCCAGGCCAGGTTGACGAACGTATTTTTCTTTGGCGTGAAGACTTTCCGAGCGCGTTGGAGAAGCTTTTGCATGTCAAGTCCTTACTTACGTTAAAACAGCCAGGAAGCGTTCCAGGGCGCGGGTTGGGGTGCGGCCTTTGGGAAGCAGAACGCCTGTCGGGCGGGTGAGCTCCTCGCCCGTAAGGGGACGCGTGATGAGTGTGCCGTCGCGCACTTCGCGCTCGATGGTGGGCTCGGGGAGAATGCTCACGCCCAGCCCGATCTCGACCACGCGCTTGATGGTTTCGATATTATCAAAAGCCTGCGTGATGCGCACCGTGACTCCGTGCTTGGCCAGGAAAGTGTCTATCAAATCGCGCGTCGGGATGTCCTGAGCAAAGGCGACAAAGGCAAGTCCCTGGAGCTCGGTTGCTGCGAGGGTATCTTTCTGTGCCAGGACGTGATCTGGGGGGAGCGCCACCACCATATTTTCTGAGGGGAGCGGGAGGATGGAGATTCCAGCCCGTTCGCGGGGGCAGGCGACAATGCCGCAGTCAATGGTTCCTGCCTGAAGTGCTTCGTAGATTTTATCGGTGCGCAGGTACTCCAGGTGAAGATTGACCATCGGGTACTGCCGGAGAAATGTGGTGACGGCAGGAGTCAGGGCATGGAGCCCGATGGAGTAGACTGTCGCCACTTTAAGGGTTCCGCCGATCTCGCGCCCGAGGTCTGCCAGCTCACGGTGGAGGGCATCCGCCCGCGCCAGAATCTCCAGGGCATAGCTCAATGTGCGCTCGCCCGCCTCGGTAAAGTGTGCCCCGGGGCGGCCCTTGCCCCGCTCAACGAGGCGATGCCCCAGCTCCTTTTCGAGCGAGAGGACGCGCTGACTCACGGCGGACTGGGAGACAAAGTGCTTGCCCGCCGTCTTGGAGAAGGACCGTGTCTCCGCAAGGTCCACAAAGAGCCGAAGCGCATCGAGATCCACGGCTAGAGTGTACCTGAAAAGACCATCTCCGCCGCGCCTGTCAGTTGGAGGGAAGCGCCGGGGAGGCCGTCCCAAGCTACCGTGAGAGTTCCGCCGCACGAGGTTACTTGCACGGGATCAAATCGAGTTGCTCGGCCTGTCTGGATCGCGACAGCGGCGGCGGCGCAGGCTCCCGTCCCGCAGCCGAGTGTCTCGCCCACGCCTCGCTCCCAGATGCGCAGTTGAAGTTGATTGGGGGCGGTGGCGACAGTCCAGAGCACGCTGGTCTTCTCCGGGAAGAGCGGGGCATTTTCGAGGGCGGGGGAGTCTTGGAGAAAAGTCGTGTCGCTGGGCAGCACCGTGGGCCAGAGCACGGTGTGGAGCGAACCCGTGTCCACGGTGGTTCCGCCGGGAACGCTCTGCTCCCAGAACTGCGGCGGTGGCAGTGTGAGAGTTACCGTGCCCTGCGTGAGCTTGTAGGGAACCGGCCCGGAGCGGGTCTGCACGATGCCGTCAACGGGAATTTGGCCACGCTCCACCGCGAGCGTCACGACGCAGCGTAGGCCATTGCCGCACATGGTGTCCTCAGAGCCATCGGCATTGAAGATGCGAAAGTGAAGATCACCTGCCTCCCCTTGGCCCGAACCCACCCGGCTACTCGCACTGCTCGCATCCACCCTCCCTTTCCCTCTCCCCCTTCCTTGGGACAGGGAAGGGGGCTGGGGGGATGGGTTCAAAAGCGTGTACGTCAGGAGCCCGTCGGCACCGATCCCAAAGCG
>NZ_JAYUPA010000564.1:0-4369 GCF_043760365.1 Armatimonas sp. | reverse complement strand
GGTAGGACGTAAAGTAGGTATCGTTCTCGCCGGGGTGCCAGAAAATCCCCTCCCAGATCGGCTCGTAGCCCTGACGTGTGAGGTCAGCGGCGGCATCGCGCAGGAAGGCAAGAAACTTGGGATAGAGGTTGCGGCGGCTCTCGGGCGAGCCCTGCGGCAACCAGTCCGGCCCCTGTGCCCCGCTGTGGGTGAACTTGAGAAGCGCGACGCCCTCGCTGGCCGGGATCGTTTTTCGGAGTTGTGCCCCGAAGCTCAGCTCCGGGCCGAAGTTGCCTAGCGCACTCACCGGGCCAAGCGGCTCCCAGTTTTTAGAGTTCTGAACGCCACCGCCCAGTGAGTACCGAAAGAGCACCTCGTTCTGGGGCTGGGCAAGTGTGGCCAGAAGCGCACTGGCAAACGCGTCCTCTCCCTCCATGTTGCGCTGACCGGCCAGCACGAACAGCCGAACCTGCGCCTTTTTGGGCAGAGCGGAGCGTTTCTTAAAAGTAGGCGCTTTTGGCGTGGGGAGCTTCCCGATATCTTTCAAGTAGGCTGTGGCGAACGCCTCCCCGAGCTGAAGCTGACCCTGTGTGCCAAAGTGGTAGTGCGGCTGCCCGCTGTTCATCACGTCAAAGGCCAAGTGCGAGGTCGGCACCCAGCGCAGTAAAGAATCCGCTTGGAGTAGCAACTCTTGCTGCTCGCGCAAGATCGCGAGATTCGCACGGTTGTCCATACCCCAGATGCCTTTTTCGCTGACTTCCCCAAGAAACCACTTGAGTTTGGAGAGCTTGAGATCGGTGCGCAGGCGCTGGAGGATTGTCGTGAGGTTCGCGGCGTAGGCCGTGTTAATCTTGCGATCCAGCATGTCGTTCTCGCCCTGGTGCCAGAGGACGGCCTCGAACTGGTAGCGAACGCCTTGTTTATCGAGTGCCGCAAGTGCCTCCCGAACAAGCTGAAGCGTGCGCGGGTAGAGCTTCTGGCCGTTTTCCGGCGCATCGGGGTTCCAGTCGTAGGCCGCCGTCGTGCCCCCGATCGCGGACTTGATGATCGCCAGCGGGGAGTTATCGTACTTTTTGACCCGACGCGCAAAGGTCAGTTCTGGCCCAAACGACGCTAGGGGGCGCAGAGGTTCCCAGCCCTGAAAACCTACCTTGTCTCTCTCCGGAAGAAAAGTGCAGCGGACATCGGGCTGCGGCGCACCGGCTCCTTTGAAGAGCGGAAAGTCGTCTATCCGCTCCGGGTGGGCATCTGCTCCCACCATGTTCGACTGCCCCGCAAAAAGAAAGACCTTGACTGGCTTAACCATGGCTCCGATTGTAGCATAACTCTTACTTTCCCGAGCGATGCACGGTAAGCATTGCCGACGTGCGACGTGTGCCTAGCTGTGCCTCGACTTGGTAGACTCCCACAGGGACGTCGGTTTTGCGCTCGGTTTGCAGGTCCCAGGTGAGGGTGTTGGCTCCACGTAGCAGATTGGCTTGCCACTGTCGAAAGAGACGACTGCCCGAGGCGTTGGTGACGGTGACCATGGCGGCTCCTGCGGTGTCGCTCACGAGCGAGAAACGGGCGATGGGGCGACCGCGCCGGTCGCCGGGCACACTATCCCAGGGGAAGAGGTCGAGGGTGATGTCGCGGATCGGGTAGAGAAAGAGCGGCTCGCTGGTCGGCTTGCGGATCGGAGCGAGATCCAGAATCCAGGCACCGCGTGGCGCTCAGCGACTCCCAGCTCTGCCCGGCGTCACGAGACAGATAGACCCCCAGATCGGTGCCCACATAGAGCAGCTTGGGATCGGTGGGGTCCTCTTTAATGACGTTCACACACTCCGGGGGGAGGTTGCTGGCAATCGAGCGCCAAGTGCGCCCGGTATCAGTGGAGACAAAAACATAGGGGCGCGTGTCGTTCTCCCGAAAGCCGGTGAAGCTGAGATAGAGCGTGCGTGGGTTGTGCGGCGAGATAAAAAACGGCGTGTACCAGCTAAAGCGCAAGCCCGGCAGGCGTGGCCTGAGGCTCTCCGACGACGGCCCACCACTGAGGATGGAGCTGCCCGTGGTGTCCATGCGCATCAAAGCGCCGTTCTGGTGCTCGTAGTAGACAAAGCGCTCGTCGGTGGGATCGGGCAGGGTCACAAAGCTATCGCCGCCCGTCCAGCGGTCCAGATAGACACTGCGCCACGGGTCGGGAATCGCGTCGTCGAGAGTCGCATCGCTCGGCCCCACCAGCGCGGCATTGTCCTGGGTTCCGGCGAAGATTCGGTAGGGCATCGCCCAGAAGAAGGCGCTCCGGGTTGGCGGGGTCAATGACCAGCTCATGGTGATCCAGGTGCAGCGCCCGGCCCGGTGTCGGCTGCACCCGCAGAATCCGATCCCCGAAGCGCTGGAAAGTCGCACCACCGTCCCGGGACTGGAAGGCGTGGTTCCCCAGGATATAGAGATGATTTGTGTCGCGCGGATCCACACAGATATCCGTGAACTTCCAACCAAACGCCCCAAAGACCTCAAAAAGATCGTCGGTGTTTACCTTGCGCCAGCTCTCGCCAGAATCTTCGGAGCGATAGACCTCGCCGCCCACGCCTGTCTGTCCCCCTGCCGCTTTCTCAGAGCAGCTTTGAGAAAGCCATCCAGGGCGAGCTGGTCTACGCCGACGAAGAGGTCGAGGGATGGCCCGTGCGCATTCTCTCCATGCCGGTTCGCGCGGATGATGGCACCATTATCGCCGTCATTCAGACAGGTGCACGCCTCACCTCGCTTGCCATTGCCATGCGCGGAGTAGACCAAGCGCTTCTCCCGCTCTCCCCCATGGCACTTCTCATCTGTCTGAGCGGCGCGGCGCTCCTGACGCACCGGGCGCTCGCTCCCGTCCGCGCCCTGACCGAGGCGGCGGAGCAGCTTGCAGCGACGGATCTCACCTGCCGCCTCCCTGAACCCGGCGGCGATGATGAGCTGGATCGGCAGGCCAAAGTCCTCAATCAGATGCTCTCCCGCCTGGAAGCGTCTTTTACGCGCCAGAAACGCTTCACCGCCGATGCCAGCCACGAGCTACGGACGCCGCTTGCAGTGATTAAAGCCACGACGAGCCTGCTGCTAGAGAGCGAGCTCAGTGCCCCACAACGCCAGGCTCTCACCGGAGCCGACGAAGCCGCTGATCGTGCCACCCGCCTCGTGAGTGATCTTCTTCTGCTAGCCCGCACGGAAAACGGCACTCTACGCGTCGCACGCCAAGAGGTTCTCCTGAGCGATCCCCTCCAGTGCGCCCTCACGGATGCCCTCGCGCTCCACGAGGGCCTCGCCGCTCCGGTTCTCCTGGACATCCCGGAGAATCTCTACGTCCACACGGATCCACAGCTCCTCGTGCGCCTCCTCAGCAATCTCATCAGCAATGCCCTGCGCCATACCCCCGCCGAGGGGAAAGTTGTCGTCGAGGCCACTGTGGGCACAACAACGCTAATTCTCACCGTCACCGATACTGGGGAGGGCATCGCCCCGGCGCACATAGAGAAACTCGGGCAGCCCTTTTACCGACCTGACACCGCCCGTGCCCGTACCCACGGCGGCGCGGGGCTTGGCCTCTCGCTGTGCAAAGGAATCGTGACTGCGCTCCAAGGCGAGCTGAAGGTCGAGAGCAAACTGGCTGAAGGAACCCGCGTGACACTTATCCTCCCTCTCTAGTCTTTACAAAAAAGGGGCGCTCGTCACGAAGGAATAACAGACTCGCAACTCTAACTGTAGGCACCGAGAGGAGTTAACACGCATTGATACAGACGCAGTTGCGGGTGGAGATGCTTGGGGGCTTCCAAGTGAGGGGAGCCGGTACTGCTATCAGTCGCTTCCGCACCCGCCAAACTGCCAGCCTCTTTGCCTACCTCACCCTTCACCGCGGCAAGCGCCTCCCCCGTGAGATTCTTGCGGAGATGTTCTGGCCCGATGCCCCCAACCAGGAGAAAGCCCGCGCCAGCCTGGCGGTGGCTGTTTCCTCACTTCGCAGTCAGCTTGAAACAGGGCAGGCGGGACAGGTACTGCTGGTAGATCCCCGCTCGCTAGGCGTGCGCACTGAGGCGATTAGCTCCGATGTTCTAGAGTTTGAGCAGGCTCTGGATCGCCTCGCTAGTGACGACACGCCCCAGACCATGGAAGCCCTGCGGCAGACTCTCTCCCTGTTTCGTGGAACTTTTCTTCCGGGTTTCTACGACGACTGGGTTCTTGGCGAGCAGACGCGCCTCCGGGATCGGTTTATCACAGCGGTACGGCGGCTGGGAAACTACTTTGAGCAAGAGGGCAATATTGACGAAGCGATTTACTGGAGACGTCAGGAGCTGCTTCATTTTTCAGAGGACGCTGGCGCACTGGAGCACCTTCTTCAGCTTCTGACCGAGGAGGAGCGCCTTGAGGAGGC
>NZ_JAYUPA010000563.1:0-1555 GCF_043760365.1 Armatimonas sp. | reverse complement strand
GCGCTTCAATCTGATCTGTGCCATCTACAACTATGAGTACGTGACTCATAAAATTGAGAAAGATCCGCCGCCGCCATGACTTTTGCAAGAGGTATAATAGGGGCACCATGAAGATTTCGGAAGAGAGTCTCAACTATCTGGAAGCCCATATCCCTGAGCTTGCGGATGCGGCGATTAAGCAAGCCTACTGGGCGGCTCTTACCTCAGGCAGTAGCGTCATCGAGGCGCGTGAGGGGGCCCTGGTCGAGGTTTTCCCGGATGGAACCTGCAAGACGATCAAGAGCCTGCCCCATCCAACACGGGTGGCAGTGGGCCAGCAGCTCCAGCGCCGATGAATCTGGAGCCGCCTCGCCTGCGCATGTTCGCCGGGCCCAATGGCTCCGGAAAGAGCACCATCAAGTCGGTCATTCGGCCCGAGCTGCTGGGGATCTACATCAATCCTGATGAGATTGAGAAAGAGATCGCCCGCCGAGACTTCCTGAACCTGAAAAACTATGGGATCGAGAGCACGGAGGAAGAGATACTCCCCTTCTTTCGCGAGTCCATGCTCCTTGCCAAGGCAGATCTCCTCGATGAGGCACACGCACTCCGATTCAACGATAACTTGCTTTCGTTCTGGGAGGTGAGTGTGAACGCTTATTTCGCATCGGTAGCCGCCGACTTTATCCGGCAGAAGCTTATCGAGCGGGGAACGTCGTTTACCTTTGAGACAGTCATGTCCTCGCCTGACAAAGTGGAGCTTCTCCGCAAGGCGCAGCGGCGTGGCTACCGCACGTATCTTTACTATGTCGCCACAGAAGATCCACTCATCAATATCTCCCGCGTGCGCCACCGGGTGAAGATGGGCGGCCATCCCGTCCCGGAAGATAAGATCGTCAGCCGCTACCACCGCTCCCTAGAGCTGCTCTCCGAGGCGATCCGCTACTCGAACCGTGCCTACATCTTTGATAACTCCCGCCATGAGCGTATCTGGATCGCGGAGATCACCGATGGCGTTACTCTGGAGTTGAAAACGGATTCCCTGCCCGGCTGGTTCGAGAAGGCTGTCTGGAACCCGTTCCAGCAGAGTAGAGGATGATCCCGGCATCACTTTCCAAGTTTTTTGCAAAGCCTGCTCATCTTTCTAAATTTATGGTATCTTTCTTTAAAAGATGAACCCAGCAGACTATACCAATACACATGCAGGGCGGGTTGTCCAGACGCCGCAGGGCTACGCGGCTTTTGTGCCTGCCTTCCTGTAGCCTGACCTGGTCTATGCTCCCACACTGGCGCTCTCGCGCTCAGTTGCTGCTATCTCCGAGCTGGCGGGGCTAGGGCGCACACTTCCCAATCCCCGTTTGCCTATCCTTCAGCGGTTTTGCACCAGTTTCAATCCTCACCCGGCCCGAAGACCGGGTGCAACTTGCTATCATACGAGCACCTCAAACTTCCACCCCTGTTTCAATCCTCACCCGGCCCGAAGACCGGGTGCAACGGCAAACCGCTTGCACTGCTCGGAGCAACGGCAGGTTTCAATCCTCACCCGGCCCGAAGACCGGGTGCAACGGGCCGCGAC
>NZ_JAYUPA010000562.1:0-4374 GCF_043760365.1 Armatimonas sp. | reverse complement strand
CGACGTGGCCGATCTACCCGAGCGTGACGTTTGGCACCGCCAAGGGCTGGTACGAGAAAGTCGCTTCGGGGGATCTCACGCACTTGCCCGTACTAGACCACGAGCTCAACTACGAGTTCACCGGCTGCTACACGACCCAGACACTTATCACGCAGGCCAATCGCTTCGGGGAGAACTACTGTATCGAGGCTGAGACCTTGGCCGCCGTGACGGGCCGCGACTGCCGCGCACTGCTCCGAGAAGCCTGGATCAATATTCTTTTCAACCAGTTCCACGATATCCTGCCCGGCTCCGGTGTCCGCCAGACCCGCGAGCACGCCATGGCACTCTTTCAGGAGACGGGCGCGATCACGGGGGCAATTAAGCGCGAGGCGGGGAAGACACTTGCTATGAATCTCGCAACGAACCTGCTAATACCCCCGTCGGGCGGGGGCCAGGGGGCTGGCTCGGGCCATGCCTTCGCCAGCGGCGCGGGCGCGGGAATTGGCGCGATGGAGTCAGGGATTTCTAAGACGGGGGGCGGCGGGAGCGTGCGGCCCTACGTCGTTTATAACCCTTGTGCCTGGGAGCGCACCGAGGCCGTGACCGTGCGCCTCTACGACACGGGCTTTGAGCCGGGTCGCATTGTTGCACGCGATGAGCACGGGGAAAATCACCCGACATTTTTTCTCACCCGTGGCGATGACTGGGGCCATAGCTACCTGGATATTTTGTTTTTCGCCCAGAATGTGCCCGCGCTTGGCTACAAGACTTTTGCGCTGTGTGAGGGCAAAGTGACAGTGGACGTGCCGCAAGTGAAGGCGCTGCCACGCGACTTGTTCGAGACACCGTTTGGGATGCTGCGCTTTGATCGCTACAAAGGTGGACTCGTGGAAGTGCACCACCGAGAGAGTGACATTACTTTTCTGGAGGGCGACTACGACAGTCTCGGGGAGTGGGAGCTGACTCGGGAGCAGCCGCGCGGGATGACCGCCTGGGTGCTGGGCGGAGTCCTCGACTACCAGCCGATTCGCACGGCAGGCCACCATGTCCACGGAGTTACACGAAACCGAGGCACGAGCTACCCGAGCGGCAGCAGCATGGCCTATGTTGTCCACCAGCACTACCGCGTCCCCGAGACGAAGAGCACGGTAAAAGTGCAGTATCTCATCCACGGCTTCGCGCCACGCATTGATGTGACGGCGGAGATTGACTGGCGGGAGATTGGGGATGCGGAGCGGGGGATTCCTGGCCTACGGGTGCACTTTCCCTTCGATGGCTACGACAGCTACGCGCTACGCTGCGAGACACCGTTTGGTAGTGTGGTTCGGGAGGAGATGGAAGGGGAGGAGATGCCGAGCCTACGCTACGTCCACGCCCACTTCGACGAAGGCGGCTTCACACTCCTCAACGATAGTAAGTACGGCTTCACGGTTCAGGGCGGTAATATTGCCATGCGGGTCGTTCGCTCGTCGTTCGATCCCGATCACGCGCCCGAGATATGCAAGCACACGATCCGCTACTCGATGGTCTTCCACGACCAAACCGTGGAAGTGTCGGAGCTGACACGGATGGGCGCGGCTTTCAACCACCCGCTGATTGCGTTCCCGGCGGGTGTTCAGGAGGGAAGTGGGCCGCTGTCCAAGTCTTTTGCGTCGGTTGAAACGCCAAATATCGTGCTGACAAGCTTCAAAAAAGCCGAGGACGGCGACGGTATCGTTCTGCGCTTGGTAGAGTACGATGGGCTCGACACGGAGGCGGTTGTCACGCTCGCCGAGGGCTTCGGCACAAAAGCTAGACTAACCGACTTGATGGAAAAACCCACGGGTGAGGTCGTGAGCTTTGATGGAGTGACCCTACGAGTGGCGATTCGTGCGAATTCTTTAGTGAGTGTAAAGCTCTATTAGCGACTTCGTCGCTTGATGCTGTGCTATAGTGAGATCGTAAGCTCTTAGGGAGGTTTGAGAATGATTCGACAGGTACTAGCAACGATGTTGCTTGGAGGATTACTGACCGGGGCCGTGTTGCCGCCGCAGAAGCCCACACGGGAAGATCAGGTTCGCAACGATAAGAAAAAGCTGGAGGCGGAGGGCTACTGGCTCTACAACGATCTGCCACGCGCTTTCACCGATGCCAAAGCGAGCGGCAAGCCTATCGTGGTTGTACTGCGCTGCATTCCCTGCGAGGAGTGTGTCAAGCTCGACGATGATATTATCGAGGCTGACCCGAAGATGAAGGCACTCCTTGAGCAGTTTGTTCGCGTGCGAGTTATCGCCACCAACGGGCTCGACCTCTCCCTCTTCCAGTACGATACGGATCAGTCCTTTGCCGTGTTTCTGCTCAATGCCGATGGCACGGTCTACGGACGCTACGGAACCCGCTCCCATAGAACCGAGTGGCAGGGGGATGTCTCCGTGGAGGGAATGGCCAAGGCGATGGAGGGGGCGCTGGCACTGCATAAAAACTACCCTAAGAACAAGGCGCAGCTTGCCGCCAAGCGCGGCGCGGTGCCAGCGTTCGCCAAGCCCGAGCTGTTTCCCTCGCTTCGTGCAAAGTACACGCCGTTTCTCAACTACGAGGGGAAGGTCGTCCCAAGCTGCATCCACTGCCACATGATTAGTGAGGCACAGCACACCGTCGCGATTCAGAACCGGCAGCTCACCGACGCGCTACTCTTTCCCTACCCGCATCCCAAAATTCTGGGGCTGATCCTTGATCCCAAAGAACGGCCCACCGTGCTGCGCACCGAGTCGGGTAGCCCTGCCGCAAAGGCAGGCTTTCTTCCCGGTGACGTGATTCAGACACTCGAAGGCCAGCCACTGCTCTCGCTGGCCGATATGCAGTGGATTCTCAACACCACTCCCGCCGAGGGGGCGACTCTCAAGGCAAGTGTTTTGCGTGCGGGCAAGCCTAAACTCCTCACCCTGACACTTTCAGACGGCTGGCGACGGCGTGACGATATCTCCTGGCGAGCAAGCACCTGGGGACTGCGCCGTGCTGCGCTCGGGGGAATGAAGCTTGATCCTAATCCTAGTGGTAAGGGATTGCTTGTTGGGCATGTGGGGCAGTTCGGCCCCCACGACCTTGCTAAGCGCGCTGGGCTTGTGAAAGGTGATATTCTGACGAGCTTTGACACCATCATCAACCCCGTGCGCGAGTCCGATCTGATCGCCCACGCACTGCAAGTCAAGAAGCCCGGCGATACGATCCCGCTGACCATCCAGCGTGGTGGAAAGGCACTGAACCTTAGTTTTGTGTTGCCTACCCCCTGAGGCTCTCACTCGCCGCCTGAATCCGCGCTAGCTGCATCTCCCAGAGCCAGCGCATCTTTTCCGCCGTTTCGGGCTTGGAGCACCACTCCATGGGGACATGAAGGCACTGCTCCACGGAGAGTTCCCAGTCCGATTGGGCCTGTTCCCAGGAATAGTCCGGCTGGCCGAGGGCCTCGTACCAACGGCGCAGGATGGTGGCCTCATGGGCACTCCGAAGCTCCTGCGGCCACCAGATCACGAGGAAATACGCCAGGTCGTAGGTGGCCAGGCCATAGGCGAGCGACCAGTCAAAGGGCTGGCGGTCGAGGAAATACACGGGGTAGTCGGCGTTTTGGGGTGTGAGAATATTAGTCGAGTTGAGGTCGCCATGGAGTAGGCTCATCCCGCGCGGGTTGGCCCAGCGTGTTCGGAGAGCTTTCTCATGCGCGATGAAACACTCCGCAAATCGTTGGCCCGTTGCCTGCTCCAGCGGTACGACGCCGGGGCGAATCTCGGCGAAGTAACGATTCCAGACGGCATCGCTAGGGGCAGGCGCAGACTCCCAATGGTACCGGTGAAGTCGTCCGAGTGCTTCGGCGACAGCGAGGCCGTAGTCAAGGGTCGGCACCACATCACGCCTGTTGTGGTGTGTTTCTGAGAGGTCCTCGAGGAGTAAGTGGTAGCCCACACCATGCTCGAACTGCGCATCGTAACAACGCACGAGTGGCGCGTTTTCAAGCCCGACATAATCTTTTGTGTAGTAGTCCACTTCGGAGCATCCAAACGTCTCCCCCAAACAGATCTTTAGCCGCAGCGCCTGCGAGCTGCCATCGTCAAAAGACACAAGCAGTGGCACCTGACTCGACCAGTTACTCGCCTGTGTTTTTGCCTTGAAACGGGTGACGGTGCGCCCGAGCACCGCGGTCAACCAATCCGTTGAAACCTGTTCTGCCTCTAAAATAATTCGCATCGTCTGTCCTCCCATACACCACCTTAGCACACGCCAAGTTGAGTGGATTTGCCTCAAGGAATCTTATCTCGAAAGTATTTTCTTAATTTTCTTGACATGCTTAGTATGCTGCGATAATATTCTCCTTGCGCTTCGGACAAACCCGACGCAGACGACTCGAAGAAATGACAGTCG
>NZ_JAYUPA010000561.1:0-1560 GCF_043760365.1 Armatimonas sp. | reverse complement strand
GGTGGGCCGCATGGGCCGTATATCCAGTCGCTACGCAAGCCGCGCTACACCGAGGTGGTTGAGTCGTTGCTGGAGGCAGGAAAGGCGTACTGGGCGTTTGAGACGGAGGAAGAGCTCTCCGCCAAGCGCGCCGCCTGCGATGCCCGCAAGATTCCCTATCGTTACGATCGGCACTTCCGCGACTATGACCTAGCCGAGGCCCGCAAGCGCATGGCCGATGGCGAGCGCGCCGTCGTGCGCCTCAAGATGCCCACCGAAGGCCCTATTCGCACCGTGGACTTCCTGCGCGGCGAGACGCTCTGGGACGCCACTACCCAAGACGACTTTATTATCCTCAAGGCTGACGGCTTGCCGCCCTACCACTTAGCCGCCATGGTAGACGACCACGACATGGAGATCAGCCATATTCTGCGTGGCGAGGAGTGGATCAGCTCCACGCCCAAGCACTTCTGTCTCTTTCAGGCGCTGGAGTGGGAGCCCCCGATCTTCCTCCATGCACCGGGCGTCCTAGGGGCGGATCGTAAAAAACTCTCCAAACGCAACGGTGCCAAGCCGCTCCTAGGGCCAGTGCCGGAGTTCGATAAAAACTACGAACCGACCGGCGAGTCTCTGATCGGCTATCTCAACCAGGATGGGATTTTGCCCGAGGCGCTCTTCAACTTCCTCGCGATCTGTGGCTGGTCCCCCGGCAATGACCGGGAAGTGATGGGGCGCGACGAGATCATCGAAGCATTTGACATTAGCCATATCTCCCTCTCACCGGGGATCTTTGATCTGGAGAAGCTCCATTGGATGAATGGGGTTTATATTCGGAACCTTTCTCCCGGCGATTTCTACGCGCGTGCCCGGCCCTACCTTCCTGAGGGTCTCGATGCGGACTATGCCGCCGCTGCGATTGCCCTGGAGCAGGAGCGGGTCAAAGAGCTGCGCGAGGTGCCCGAAGTCACGGACTTCTTCTTCACGGAACTGCCCGATTACAATGAGAAATCGGTGGCGAAGTGGCTCAAGGGCGCGGAGGCGTATCTGGCCGAGCTTGATAGTGCGCTTGCAAGTCTTTCGGAATGGACAATAGAGGCCATTGAGAAAGTGGTGCGCACGGTTGCGGCAAGTCATCATCGTGAGAAGGGCGAAGCGACCCACCCGGTGCGCGTGGCGCTCACGGGCCGCGAGGTAGGGCCAGGATTGTTTGAGTTGATGTTAGTGCTGGGCAGAGAACGCGTGGCACGACGGTTTGCAAAAGCGAAGGAGTTAGCAGATGGCGGAACCAATTCTTGATCTGTACACGCTCTTTGGAGCGGTGCCTCCCCGGGGCGCGGAGCCCGGCACAGGCACACTGAAGGCAATGATGACCAAGTACGGTGTCGCGGGAGCAGTGACTCTCTCGACGCGGGCGATCTTTCACTCACCATCGGCGGGCAACCGCGAGACCCAGGTGCGCTGTAGCGAGTCGGGCGGGAGCCTGCTACCGGCGGGCGTTCTTGATCCCAGGGTTGCACAGTCTGACACGCTCCTGGCAGGCTCGCGCTTGATCTGTCTTTTCCCCACCACCCAGAAGTGGCC
>NZ_JAYUPA010000560.1:0-4388 GCF_043760365.1 Armatimonas sp. | reverse complement strand
TGCGGCCAGCCCCGCAATCGTAAATGCGGCGCTGGCGTGGCCGCTGGGAAAGCTATCGAAGGTCGAACCATCCGGGCGACGCTCGCGGGTCAGGAACTTGAGGCTGGTGACGAGCACCGTACTCGTTATCAGTGCGCGCCCCCGATCACGCGAATTCCCAGACAGAACCCCGGCGGCCAGAAATGCCAGGTTGCCTTCGTGCGAGAAAAACTTCGCCGTGGAACGGTCAAGGAGCCCCGTTTGGGCATGGCTGGGGGCGATGGCAAGAGTCGCAAACAAAACAGCTAGCAAGATTCGCATAGCCACAGTATCCCGCATCTTGGCAAATCGCACAAAAGACGGTAGAATCAATCCTGTTCTGGAGTGGTGTCCGAGTTGGTCGAAGGAGCACGATTGGAAATCGTGTAGGCTGTAAAAGGTCTCGTGGGTTCGAATCCCACTCACTCCGTTCTACATTCTTTTCGGGGTACAGGAGGACCTGAGCACTGTTGCGACGAATCACCTGGAAAAACTCCGTGCAGGCGGTTAAGCGCTGGCCTCGCTGGAAACGCCTTGCCTTGCTCGCTCTTGTCTCCCCTACTCTTCTTGCGGCCCTCGTCTCGGTGGGTTTTTATGCCAACTTGCATCGCACGGCCCAGGCGATGTCCGCGAGCTCTCTGCCGAAGCTCCCTGAACTCACCCAAACGCAGCGTCTATTGATCATCGCTCCGCACTGTGATGACGAGACCCTAGGAGCTGGTGGCCTCATCGCGCAAGCCCGCCAGAGCGGGATACCCGTCCAGGTGGTTTTTCTTACCAACGGCGATGCGTTTCCCGCCGCTTGTGCCCTCGTGACACGGCGCCTCCCCCCGCGTGCTACGGACTACGTCCATCTCGGAGAGATCCGTCAAAAAGAGGCGCTAAAGGCACTTGCCGTTCTGGGGGTGGAAGCAGGGTCAGTGAGCTTTCTCGGGTACCCGGATCGAGGGCTAAATGCGCTCTGGGAAGATCACTGGCTGCCCAGCGCTCCCTACCGTTCTGCCTACACAAACCGTAGCTCGACACCACGGGGAGCGTACTGTGGGGCGGCTCTAGTCACGGACATTAAGGGTATTGTGGAGAAGTTCCGCCCAACCGATATCTTTGTTACCCATCCCGCCGACGATCACATGGATCATAGCATCGCGGCCTCGTTCACGGAGGCCGCGCTCGCAGGCTCCTCCCTCAAGAATATCCGACTGCACTACTACATCGTGCACCGAGGTGACTGGCCGCTCCCCCAGGGCTACTCGCCCCAGCTTAATCTCGTCCCGCCTTCTGGGTTTGCGCTCGCGGATACCCACTGGCGCTCTTTGCCGCTGAGTCCAGAGACACAGAAGGTCAAGGAGCGTGCTCTGAACCAGTATCCTTCTCAGCTAGAGCTATGTGGCCGGCAGCTCCGATCATTTCTTAGAGGAAATGAGATTTTCGGAGCAACGGCCGAGCCTCGTATTGGAAGGTCGCAAATTGCAAAAGTACGTGATGCCCAGGGAGATGATGTGGTGCGCTTCGCAAACCCGGCGACAGACCTGACGGCCCTCTCTGCTCAGGTAGAAAACGAGACTCTTCGGGTCACTTTGCAGCTTCGCGGTGTGGCTGCCCCGGGAGTGCGCTATGGGCTTCGACTCCGCACCTCGTCGGGAGTTTATCTGGCACGAACCTTGCAGTCTCCACGACTAACACAAACCGGCAAACGTGAGCTCACCTACACGCTTCCTCTTGCACAGCTTCGCCTTGGTGAGTCAGGCGCTCTAAGCACTCTCTGGCTCTCGGCTGAAACAGGTATGACGACACGCTATATCGTGGACAGAACCGGCTACCGCCGCTTTATCTTACGCAATCCGTGATTGCTTTGCGAAGGAATGTACAGGAACCATTGGACAAAATTGATTCGCTCAACCGTCGTAACTCACTGCGCCTGCTCTTCCACGGCCCCATTGTTCTGCGGCGGGCTGCGGAAAAAGAGGCGCTGGTGCTTGCTACGATCTGCATGGCAGACATGTTCACCACACTGATGTGGGTGACCATGGGCTATGCGACAGAAGCCAATCACCTTCTGGCATGGACTTTTGATGTGCACCCCATCACTTTTGTTCTCGTGAAATCGGTCTCGTGTATCCCCGCAGTGCTCATGGCTCCCAAGCTCGCCCGTCGCCACAAGACCTTCACGATCTGGCTGCTCCGCATAATTATTGCTGTCTACGCGCTCACCTATTTCAAGCTCGCACAATTCTGATATACTGCCCGCTGTGAGTGAACCTCTCCTTTCTCTGGAGAACCTGGAAGTCTCGTTTCCCGCCGGAGCGGTCGTGCGGGGGGTCTCTCTTGCGGTAAGCCGTGGAGAAACCCTGGGAATCGTCGGCGAATCAGGCTCCGGCAAGACCATGACAGCGCTCTCCGCGCTACGCCTTATCCCCGAGCCGGGCCGCGTGACGGCGGGGCGCATTCTTTTTGAGGGACAGGATCTGCTCTCGTTGCCGGAAAAAGACTTGCGCTCAATACGTGGTGGCAGGATCGCGATGATCTTCCAGGATCCGATGACCAGCCTCAACCCGGTCTTCTCCATCGGGAATCAAATCGCCGAGTCCGTGCGCCTGCACAAGCGCGTCAGTAAATTCGATGCCTGGGAGGCTGCGGTCGCGGCCTTGCGCCGGGTGCAGATACCCGATCCAGAGCGCCGTGCACGCCAGTATCCCCACGAGCTCTCGGGGGGAATGCGACAGAGAGCGATGATCGCGATGGCGCTCGCCTCCGAGCCTGAGGTGCTCCTCGCCGACGAACCCACGACGGCGCTAGATGTGACGGTGCAAGCACAGATACTGACTCTCATTCGTCAGTTGCAACAAGAGCTTGGCATGGCGGTGATTTTTATCACCCATGACCTAGGGGTTGTCGCTCAAGTCTGTGACCGAGTCGCGGTTCTCTACGGCGGCCAGGTCATGGAAGAGGCCGGTGTCCACACGCTCTTTTCCAGCCCCAAACACCCCTACACGCGTGCCCTGCTGGAGTCGCTTCCTGAGCTGGCGCACGGCTCGCGGCTGAACTTTATCCCCGGTCAGCCCCCGACGCGTCCTAGTGAAATAAGCGGCTGCCCCTTTCGCCCCCGCTGCTCCGAGGCGATAGACAAGTGCGCTGAGCCGCTCCCCACAACGATCCTGCCCAAGGAGCACCTGGTGCGCTGTCATCGTGTTACCGCAGAGGAGGCACGCTGATGCTAGAAGTGAAAGATCTCTCGGTGCAGTTTGCCGTGGGTGGCGGGAAAATTGTCCGTGCAGTTGACGGCGTGTCGTTCTCTGTGGCAAAAGGCGAGACGCTGGGGATTGTCGGGGAGTCGGGGTGCGGCAAGTCCACGACGGGGCGGGCGCTTTTGCAGCTCTTGCCCAAGACGGCGGGAAGCGTGCGGTTTCAGGGCGCGGAAGTGGGCGGGCTGCGTGGCAGTGAGCTACTCGCGTTTCGTCGGAAAGTCCAGATGGTCTTTCAGGATCCCTACGCCAGCCTGTCCCCGCGCCTCACCGTCGGGCAGCTTGTTGGGGAGCCGCTGGAGATCCACGCTATTAAAGGCGATAAGAACGCGCGTGTTGAGGAGCTGCTACGCTCCGTGGGCCTGCCCGAAGGCATCGCCAGCCGCTTCCCACACGCCTTTTCCGGAGGTCAGCGACAGCGCATCGGGATCGCACGGGCGCTTGCTCTCAACCCCGAGCTGATTGTTCTTGATGAGCCTGTCTCCGCGCTGGATATCTCCGTGCGCGCCCAAGTAGTCAACCTCTTAATGGACTTGCAGCAGGAACGCGGGATCGCCTATATCTTCATCGGCCACGATCTGGCACTGATCCGGCATATCGCACACCGGGTCGCCGTGATGTATCTCGGGCGGATTGTCGAAATGGGAACTGCCGAGGCGATCTACTCCAACCCGCGCCACCCCTATACCCGCTCTCTTCTTGCCTCCGTTCCCCTGCCCGACCCGACCAAGCGCCGCAAGAGTGCGCCGCTGGAAGGCGACCCCCCCTCTCCGCTCAACATTCCCACCGGCTGCCGCTTCCGCACGCGCTGCCCGTTTTCACAAGCAATCTGTACAGAGAAAGAACCCACAATCGATCTGGAAAGCGGCGCTGCCTGTCATTTCTCACAGGAGCTGCCTGTCTGGAATTCTTGACAGGGTATCTTGCCAGGGATAGAATAGACCGAACATTTTTTAGGGACTCTTTTTCGTGGACTTTACCACGTCAATGTCAATCAACCTGGAGGTTTAGTATAAGTCATCATCGTGATGCCCGCGGTTTCGACCGCAATCGGGACATGGGCCCCCGAGTCAATGAGCGCATCCGCGTTCGAGAAGTCCGTGTTGTCGGCGAGGACGGAGAGCAACT
>NZ_JAYUPA010000559.1:0-1563 GCF_043760365.1 Armatimonas sp. | reverse complement strand
GCTACAGTGCCGCCAAAGATAAAGAGTACCGCGAGCTCATTCCCAACCACGGCGATGTCTACGCCACCGCGCTCCACCTCTGCGACATTCCCAAGCGCGCACAGACCGGGCGCAATGACCGCAACCCGCTGACGTACATCAAGAAGGCGTAGCCCGAACCCATCGCTCTTGAACCCATCCCTCTACGAAGGAAGGGGGAGAGGGAAGGGGAGGGTAGGATAGGGGGAGATTTTGCAATGGAGGAAGAGATCATGGAGGGGCAAAGTCACGCTCCCCTTACTCTGGCTGAGTACAAAGCGGAGCTTGGGGGCACGATGCCGGAGCTACCTGATTTTCCGGTCTGGAAAGATGGCTGGGACGCAGTTTTGGAGCATCCGATAGTGAACGTAAGCTGGGACGACTGCAAGGCGTATGCCGACTGGGCGGGGCTGTTGCTTCCGAGCGAGGCGCAGTGGGAGTTTGCGGCAAGTGGCGGCGATGGCCGCGTGTACCCGTGGGGCAAGAAGTGGGACGCGAGCAAGTGCCGGTGCAGCACGAAGACCTGGGGCGACTGCGGCGGCACATCTGCGGTGGGGAGCTTTCCTGCGGGGCCGTTCGGTCTGGTGGATATGGCGGGCAACGTGTGGGAGTGGTGCTCGGACTGGTGGGATGGCGAGCAGAAGCAGCGCGTACTACGCGGCGGCTCCTGGCTCAACTACAACGCGAACTACTTCCGCTGCGCCGAGCGGTACGGGTTCCTCCCCGGCGATAGGTTCAACGACGTCGGTTTCCGTCTGTCTTCCCTGCCTCCCTCGGCTTCGTAAAACTCAGCCACTCCCTCCGGCTTCGCGAAGGAAGGGGGCGTGATGGTAGGCAAGCTCATCGTCACAAACCCTCTTCGCGAAGCCGGAGAGGGTCGCCGCCTAAGCGGCGGGGAGAGGTAAATAAAAGCACTGTAATCACATGAGGTGGGCTTGCAGTGGCGCGAGTAGAAGTAAATGTTGCACGATGTGGATTTGGGGTATAGTGAGAGTGATTTGTGGTGATGCGAGGAGTATTTGGGATTTGGTGAGTGGCATAAATAAATCTGCGAGAGTGACTTGTGGTGCTGCGAGTGAGACAAGAATTTTTATAAGGAGTTAATGAGATGGCGATTAGTAACGATTTAAAGACATATCATGCACTGATAGACACGTTTACTGCACACTGGGCGAGTGTGAACGCAGAGCTGGGTGCGAGTCCCCTGGTACTGCCTGACGGCACGACGCTGGCGCAGTTCAAAGAGGCAAAGGCGGCTCTCACCGAGCACTACCAGGCTGTTGAGAGTGGGGACAATGCGGTGCAGACCTCGGCGGCGGACTGTGCAGGGCTCAAGGCGGACTTGCTCCCGCGCCACGCACAGTTCCGTACCACAGTCAATGGCCTGCTTCCCGGCTCACGCTACGCCGCTGCGCTGGCAAAGACACCGTCTAAGAGCGCCTCGCAGGGGGTGGTTGTCAAGGCGTTTCAGGATACCCTCACGCTCTGGGCACAGATCGAGGCCGATAGCGCCGTGACCCTCAAAAAGCCACTCACTCTGGCGGA
>NZ_JAYUPA010000558.1:0-1565 GCF_043760365.1 Armatimonas sp. | reverse complement strand
CTCACGGCGGCGCGCAAGGCCATAGACGAAAAACTCGCCGAGGTCAAAGCCGCCCAGCGCTCGTAAACTCCGTCGGTTGAAACCGGCGTCTGCAGTAGCCTTCGGCTGCGAAGCCCGTGCCGGGCTACTGAGATTCCTTTTTTGCCCTGGCCGTCCGCGCACTTTCCAGCAGGGCGGCCAGCTCGCCGTAAGTGAATCCTTGCCAGTTCTCTGGGATTTCTAGCGGAGGCAGCTTCGTCTTTGTCAGTTTCTCGATAACCTCGCGTACAACTCCGCTAAACAAGTTTCGAGCGTGTCCCGTTTCTGAACCACTCTGACAGATCGCCAAAAGCTCATGAAGCACCAGAAGGCAGGCCAGTCTCTGATTTTTCCCGAGCTTACGTATCAAGCTCACCCAAAGCTGTAGTGCAGGGTTCTCCTCGCCGCACTCCCAGAGTGCTCGGGATAGGAGGGCCTGGGCTATTAGTTGGCTGACAGGCTCGTTGGCTTCCCACTTCGGGTGCTGGAAGTAGCGCTCAATTCTCTCCTTGGCGGCGTGCCAGTCGCCTTGGTGTGCGGCTTGGTCATAGCCTAGACTACAGAGGAGGGCTGCATCACTAATCAATGTTCCCATGAGTGCCTCGCCTTCACAGTGTTGCTGCCAGAGCGCAGCCCAAGTCTGCCGGGATTCAGAAGAGTACTTGTCGTCCCCAAAGACGATTCGCTCCCAGGCAAGATAAATTTGGGACGGCTTCTTTCGTTTAGGCATTTTCTTTTTCCTGGAGTACACTACCTGACGAGGCCGTTTTTGGAAACAATTAATTTACTTTCGGAGGGGCTGATCGGCTACCACGAGGGCTGGGAGCGGCAGCGGGCGCGGGTGGCGGCGCGGATTGCAGGCGAGGTTCCCGATGGGGTGATCCTGCTGGAGCATGCGCCCGTTGTCACTTATGGCAAGACGGGCAAACCGGAGTTTCGCCTGCTCAGCGAATCCGAGTACGCGGTGCGAGGAATCGAGCTGGTGCCTACGGACCGTGGTGGGGATGTGACCTACCACGGGCCGGGCCAGCTCACCGGCTATCCCATTGTGCATCTGGGCGAGGGCAAGCGCGATCTGCATAGATACGTCTGGACACTGGAAGAGGCGATTATCCGTACGGCGGCAGACTTCGGGGTAGCAGCTGGGCGCGTAGACTTCCATGCAGGGGTCTGGGCAGAAAGTGGTGGGTATCTGGCAGCTATTGGAGTCCGGGTGCAGCGCTGGGTGACACACCACGGGTTTGGGCTCAATGTAGACGCGCGTGTGCACCAGGGATTTGAGACCATTGTAGCCTGCGGACAGACCGGGCGGCCGGTGGTTAGCCTGAGTGAATTAGCCAAAACCGCACTCACTCTTGAAGAAGTTGCGCACTCTAGCGCCGGGCATCTCAGGGTACTTCTAAAACCAGATTGACAAATAACCTAAAATATGTGTACCCTATGGGGGGTTTAAAAACTCTAACAGGGTAGTCCGCCATGGCGGCGGTACGCCGACCCCTCGGAGGGGGCGTACGGCAGGTCAGGTGAGGCTATTCAGATTTTTATGG
>NZ_JAYUPA010000557.1:0-1566 GCF_043760365.1 Armatimonas sp. | reverse complement strand
GGCGAGGGGGCCACCGTAGACTGGCAGATAGACGATGGCGAGTGGGAGGCCATGCCGCCTATTCTCGGGGTGCGCCTGGATGCCTTTACTGCCGATGGCCTAAACGAGCTCTGGAAAGCGGCGGGTAAGAGCCGGACATGTAGCAAGGGAGTGACGGGCTTTCGCATCCGCCTCCCTGAGCCGAGTGTCGAGGAGCTTCGTAAAGTGGTGGAAGCCACCCACGATCGCTACCGGCAGGTGCGGCTTGCGGAGGCACGCATCAATAAAGTGGCCATTGTCAGTGGCCAAGTGACCATCAACTCGACCATGACGGATCCGACACGCGTCTCATTTTTGCGCCTGAGTGTGGATGGGAATATCAAGGCGCTGAAGAACTTCGCGCCCTTTGTGATCACCTGGGACACCACGCACCTGGTGGATGGGGAGTATTTTATTGAGATCGAGGCCCTAGACTCCAGCGGTGCCGTGCTGGCGAGCACTCCACGTCGTGTTTTTGTGCTGAATCGAAAAAACGTCCCCGTACCCGCTGGGGGATAAATAACATGCCCCGCATGGGTTCGCGCGGGTACAATGGGCGCTATGAGTATCCAACTAGGGATTTCGTCGTATTCGTACTGGCACTTCAAAGAGCCAAAGGTCGCGATTGAGCATGTCATTGACGAGGCGGCGCGCCTGGAAGTCTCGGGCGTGGAGATTCTCCACCGGCAGATGGACAGCGAGGACAACGGCTACCTTCAGAGCCTGAAGCGCCGCGCTTTTTTAAATGGCTTGGATCTGATCTGCCTCTCGATTCACCAGGACTTCGTCCACCCCGAACCAGAACTTCGCAAGCAACATATAGATCACACGCTGCGCTGCATCGAGCTGGCCTACAAGCTGGGGATCCCCTGCATTCGGCTGAACTCGGGCCGCTGGAAGACCATCGCGAGCTTTGATGACTTAATGGACGCGCGTGGCAACGAACCGCCGGTTTCGGGCTACACTGAGGACGATGCGTTTGGCTGGTGCATCGAGAGCATTCAGAAGTGCCTCGATAAATGCGCCGAGTGTGGCGTGACACTGGCGCTCGAAAACCACTGGGGCCTGACGCGCACGCCCGAGGGTGTCTTGCGCGTGATAGATGCAGTCAACTCTCCGTGGCTGGTGGGGCTGATGGACACCGGCAACTTTCGTGAGGATCTCTACGAGAACTTAGAGAAGATGGCAAAGTACGTGCGCTTCGTCCAAGCCAAGACCTACTTCGGTGGCGGCGAGTGGTACACCCTGGAGATGGACTACAATCGCATCGCGCAAATTCTTAAATCTGTGAACTACTCCGGCTACATTTCCCTCGAAATGGAAGGCAAAGAAGACCCCGCCACGGCAGTTCCCAAGAGCATCGCACTACTCAAATCGGCGTTTGGCCTCTAGCCCGGAACGGGCTTCGCGGCGCAAAGCGCCATTGTAGACGCCGATTTCAATCGGCGGGAGAGAGTAAATGAGTTTTTTTCCCTTTGATCGCTACATCAAGCATGATGAACTAACGACGGGCCTGCAAGCCGTCGCTGCGGCGTACCCGAATCTCGT
>NZ_JAYUPA010000556.1:0-4402 GCF_043760365.1 Armatimonas sp. | reverse complement strand
TTAAAAACTCTAACAGGGTAGTCCGCCATGGCGGCGGTACGCCGACCCCTCGGAGGGGGCGTACGGCAGGTCAGGTGAGGCTATTCAGATTTTTATGGAGGCTTCGTTTTTCATGCGAACTCGTTTGCAATTTGTGCTCGCCGCTCTCGGCGTCGCATCCCTTGCACCTTCGGCTTTTGCCCAGGGTGTCACCGTTGGTGGGCAGTTGGAGGCAAACTACACCTACAACTTCAATAAGCCCAGCACACGTAACAATACGTATCTCTTTAACACGACCGACGGACAATTCACCGTCAACTTGGGCGAGATTAGTGTCTCGCGCGCCGCAGTGGATGACAAGGCAGGCTTTGTTCTGCGCCTGATCACCGGTCGGGTTCAGGAAGCATTCCATGCTCTCTACGGCACGGACAATATCCTGGAGGCCTACGGCTCCACCAAGCGCAGCATGGCCGGCAAAGACATGACACTGGACTTTGGCCAGTTTCTCTCTCATGTCGGTTACGAGACTCCGGATGTGGGCGCTGGTAACTTTTTATCCAAGTCGTTCCAGTACCAGTACCTCCAGCCGTTCGTCAATGCAGGGCTACGTGGGACGGTGCCACTGAGCGAAAAGACCTCGCTCACTGGTGTTGTCGCCAACCGTCTCGATGGTGTCAAAGCAGGCGCAAGCCGCGATCTGGCCGTCGGTTTTCAGGTCAAACGTACTTCGGATGCGAGCAGTATCTCCCTAAACACCATGTTTTCCCGCGAAAACATGGGAACAGCAGCAGCCCCTAGGAACCGTCAGACCAATGTCGCTAACATTGTCTACACCAACAAGCTGAGCGAGAGCACGGCAATCGCACTAGACGCGACCATGCGCTCGGGCAAGGATGCGGCTAATCGCACCTACAATGCCACGGGGTTCACGGGGTACCTAACCAAGACCCTGAGCAATGAGAATGTGCTGGGGCTTCGTGCCGAGTATCTGACACAGAACAATGCCACTTCCGGCATCCTGCCGGGCTACCTCACTGCGCCTGCCCGTAAGCCGACCATGAACTCCATCACGGCATCTTACGAGCTAGGCGGTGCCTTCCCCGGAGCACGCACTCTTCTCGAGTTCCGTGCAGATCGTGCGGGTGGCGCCTTCTTCCCAGGGGAAAGAGCAGGAACAGTCAAGCAGGATCAGACCAGCGTGACTTTCAGCCAAATCTTTAAGATCTAGGGTCTTGTTTCCTTGTAGAAACATAACGGAAACAATCACGACCGTAGAATAGATTCACTGGCGGTCGGGTCTGTGCAGACTCTGTACTAGACCCGGCCGCTCTGTCTTTCTCTAAAGAGTAACAGGAGCTACCGATCGTGGCAGGACTGGTAAAAATTGAAGCAGTGATTCGCCCGCAACGCCTAGACGAAGTGAAGGCCTCTCTGGATGATTTTGGTGTCACCGGAATGACCGTCACTGAGGTGCGTGGGGCAGGCAAACAAAAAGGATACACGCAGCACTACCGTGGTGCGGAGTATACTGTCAACCTAATCCAGAAACTTAAACTGGAAATCGTCGTCAACGAAGCGGATGTGGATCGTATTGTCGAAGCGATCGCTTCCGCAGCACGAACGGGTGAGATTGGAGATGGGAAAATCTTCCTCTCCCCGGTACTAGATGCCATCCGTATCCGTACGGGTGAGCGCGGAGGTGAGGCAGTCTAAGGACTTCCTCAATTCCTCTCAACAGCCACGCAACCCTGCGTGGCTGTTTGTTTTCCGTGTAAAACACCGAAACAATACCGAAACATAATATTCCTAAAATAGCCGTGTACTCACTTACCCGAATGGCCGCCGGACCTCGTGTCCTATTACTTGCGGCAAAAAAGGATAGTTTCATGCGGTTAATTCCCACACTCAAGCGACTGGCGCTCCTGTGCGGAGCCTCCCTCGCTCTGCTACCCCTTGGAGTGGTGGTGCATGCACAAGACGCCACGCCTGCCCCCGTAGCGACCCCAGCTCCCGCAGAAGCGACCGTTACGGGTGACCCCACTGGTATTGCCAACCCAGACTTCATTACCAAGTACGATGGGACGCTCAAGAATGACAAGGGCGAGGTCATCAATGCCAAAGCACCGGATCTCAATAACGGTGATATCGCATGGATGCTGATTGCTTCGGCGCTGGTTCTTTTTATGACACCTGGCCTCGCCCTCTTCTACGCAGGGATGGCACGCGTCAAAAACGTCCTCAATGTGCTAATGCAGAGCTTCATCGCCATGTCCATCGTCACAGTTGTCTGGATCGTTGTCGGCTATTCCCTAGCATTTTCCCCAGGCAGCGGCGCAACCGCCGGGATTATCGGGGGCATGGACTTTGCTATGCTCAAGGGCGTGGGCCAGACAACCTTTGCCTGGAACGGCACACCGATGACCATCCCTCATCAGGTGTTTATGTGCTTCCAGATGATGTTTGCCGTCATCACTCCAGCGCTTATCTCCGGTGCGATTGTCGAGCGCATGAAGTTCTCCGCTTACTGTGTCTTCATCGCTCTCTGGAGCTTGCTAGTCTACTCTCCGATGGCGCACATGGTCTGGGGTGCGGGGGGCTTGCTCTTCAAAAAGGGCGCGCTCGACTTCGCGGGTGGCACCGTTATCCACATGACCTCGGGATTCTCCGCTCTCGTGCTCGCGATTCTCCTGGGCAAGCGACGGCTCTCCTCCCACGAGGACACGCGCCCTCACAACCTCCCCATGACCCTGATCGGAACAGGCATCCTCTGGTTTGGCTGGTTTGGCTTCAACGCGGGTTCCGCGGGCGCCGCCAATGGCCTTGCGGGTAGCGCCTTCACAGTGACCCATATCGCCGCTGCGGTAGCGGGGCTGGTCTGGTGTCTGATTGAGTGGGTTCATGTCAAGCAGCCAACGGCTCTCGGCTTTGCCTCGGGCGCAGTCGCAGGGCTGGTAGCAATCACCCCTGCCTCAGGATTTGTGAGCGCAACAAGCGCGATCATCATCGGTGCGGTGGTTCCTTTCATCTCCTACGGTGCGATTCAGCTCAAAAACAAGCTGCAAAAGTACGACGATACCCTGGATGTCTTTGCCGTTCACGGGCTCGGCGGTACTTGGGGAGCAATCGCCACGGGTATCTTTGCGGATGAAAAAGTCAATAGTGTTGTCACTGCCTCCATCAAGCCGGAAGATGGTGGACGCGGTCACCTAATGCTCGCCCAGTTCAGCAGCATTGGGCTAGCAATCCTCTTTGGCGTGGTTGGGACACTTGTCATTAGCCTGATCCTGAAGGTTCTCTTCAAGGGAATCGTGGTGAGTGGCAATGAGGAAGAGGCGGGCCTCGATCTCACACAGCACGGGGAAACCGGCTATGTCCACGCTAATGGCGGTGCCGAATCCGCAGCGACTCACTAGAGCTCACTAAACCCTAAAGTTCATCTAGGAAACCGACCTTGGCTCTGCTGGGGTCGGTTTTCTTTTGAAGCGTTGCAAGACGGGTACAATTGCCTCATCATGAAGACAGGACTAGAGGTACTGGCTGCGGACGGTTTTAGAAAGCTCAAGGGCAAGAAGATCGGGCTGGTGACGCACCCAGCGGCGGCGCTTGCAGACGGGACACCCGCCATCGAGACGCTCCAAGCAGGGGGGGTGAGAGTTGCTGCCCTCTTTGGGCCAGAACATGGCGTGCGCGGCGATATCCCGGCGGGCAAGTGGATCGCGTCTGATAAAGACAGTAAGACGGGCCTGCCGGTCTACTCCCTCTATGGTAAGACCAAAGTCCCGACGGTGGCGATGCTGCAGGGGCTGGACGTATTGGTCTTTGCGCTTCAGGATATCGGCTGCCGCAGCTACACCTATCTCTCCACCCTCGGCTGCGTGCTAGAAGGCGCGGCACGGGTAAACCTGCCCGTGCTGGTGCTGGATCGCCCCAACCCGCTAGGGCTGACGCGAGTTGAGGGAGGACCGGTTCAGCCAGGTTTCACGTCGTTTGTGAGTAAGTATCCCGTCGCCTACCGACACGGCATGACATTGGGCGAGCTGGCTAAGATGCTCATCAGCAAGGGCTGGCTCCCGGAGGGGCTCAAACCCAAACTGGAGGTAGTGGCTTGCGAGGGGCTTAAGCGCACCGATCCAGGCTGGGATACACGCCGCTGGATTCCCACCTCCCCCAATATCCCGACCCTGCGCGCCGCACAGCTCTATGCCGCCACCGGCATTATCGGGGAGCTAGACTGCATCGCCATTGGTGTGGGCACCGACGATCCCTTTGGCTATTTTGGAAGCCCGACTCTGGACAGTGCGAAGCTGCTGACGGCGCTTCAGCGCGTGCCGGTCGCCGGATTTACCTACGAGGCCGTTACCTTCACGCCCTCGCGTGGCCTGTTCTCCGGCCAGAAATGCCGGGGGGTACGCGTCAAAGCCCC
>NZ_JAYUPA010000555.1:0-1570 GCF_043760365.1 Armatimonas sp. | reverse complement strand
GGGGCCTGGGTAGGAATCACGGTAACGGTCGCTCTCTCTGTCTTGCTGCTTGGCTTTTCAGTCTATGGCCTGAAGCCCGAGTGGGCACGAATCGTCTCCGACCTGCGCATCATCCCGGTGGGAGCGCTCGCCTACTCCTCGCTCTTTTTGTTTTTTGCCACCCTCATGCCCAAACCACTGATCTGGGCGCTGCTCTATGGGTTTGGCTGGGAGAATATTGCCGCGCTCTTTCCGAGTGGCTTTGCACGGCTCTCGATTCTCTCGTACCTGAGGACACTGGCACCGCACTTAAAAGAGGTGCTGGGTGCGCAAGGAGGAGCCGAGGATGTCTCCAATATTCTCCTGCGCGGCAACCCGCTTGCGATCACGCAGCCTGTCGCCTGGCTCACCGTGAGTATTATCACCGTTCTTTCTCTGACACTTGCTCTGTTTTTTTTCAGCACGCGGGAGTATGTCCCCCGGGAAGAAGGCGGCTAGCCAGTGCTCCGTAAAGGCTATATTCAACAGCAGATCGAGGGTTTGGCGACGGCGCTCGGGACGATTTTTGGCATTGAGCTTGATAAAACTGATGTTCTTAAGCGGCTTGGAAACTCCTGTCGGAATTTGACGGGGCTTGATCTAGACACGCTGCTCCGGCTGGACGATGCGACACTTCTTGGAATGTTCGCGGGCGGCGATCGCACCCGGACAGCGGGCAATGCCTTTGTTGCGGCGCAGTTCTTGCTCCAGCGCGCCAAGGCCGACCCCATCCAGGGGCGTGTCGCACGGCGCAAGGCACTGCTGCTCTACTCCGAAGCCCTCGCGCTGGAGTCGTCGCTGCGCTCCAAAGACTACCTGAGCGAGTTTGAGAGCTTGCTCACGGAGGTCGAGGCAACGGACTCAACGGCGCCTATCCTCCGGCAAGCCGCCCGCGCAATGGAGGCGCTAACATTCTACGCCCGCGCGGAAAACTACCACTTTTATCTGCGCGACAGCCACGCCGACAACGCCGAGGACGGCGCACGGGAGTTCTATCTGCGCCTTCTGGAGTTCCCCGATCACGAGCTTATTGCAGGGGATCTACCCCGCGAAGAAATACAAAACGCCCTCACCGAGCTGGGTTAGCCGGGCGGAGGGATAAAGAGACGGCTGCGGCGGTACTCACCGGGGGTGACTTGCGCGACTTGTTTGAACTGCCGGGCAAAGAAAAACTCCGAGTCGTAGCCAAGCTGTGCGGCGAGCTGGCGTAGGGGCAAGTCCGTCTCGATAAGCAAGCCACGGGCGTGGGCGATGCGCTGGGCGATGACATACTCATGGAGTGTCTGGCCTGTCTCTTGCTTGAAACGTCGCCGTAGAGTTGCCAGAGAGCAGCCCTGGTGCTTGGCAAGCTGAGGATAGTCAGGGCTAAAGGAATCTCCAAGGTGCTCCAGGACGCCCGCCAGCCAGGAGGTGTCGGACGCTGGGCTCGTGCGGGCTTCCGCGAGCTCAAGGAGCAGGGCCTCAAGCTGGTTGACTGCTTTGCTATGACTCCAGCGGCCCGTTTCCTGGCTCAGTGCCATGATCGCATCCAGCCGTGCGCCACCGTCCATGC
>NZ_JAYUPA010000554.1:0-4410 GCF_043760365.1 Armatimonas sp. | reverse complement strand
GCGAAACAGCAAGAGCGCCGGGATGGTGAGCACGTCGAAGCCCACGGCGGCGGGCAGCTCCTCGTCCATAAAAAAACAAATACCCACCCCCTGAGATTCCCCCGCCAGGCGGGGGCTAGGGGGTGGGTCAAAGCAAAAACTACTTAGGAATCTTCATTCCCATGCTGGTGTAGGCATCCTCGATGGCCTTGATGTCCTCAAGAGCGATCTTATTCTTAGGATCAAGTGCCTTCGCCTTGCGCAGAGTCGCGAGAGCCTGCGGGTAGCGCACACGCGGCGGGACGCTCTGGTCGAGCATCTGGCCGTGGCCCAGCCCAGCCATTGCTTGCGCGGCGGCAAGCTTCAGCTTGGCATCCTTGGGCTTCTTGGCGAGCGCGGCGGAGGTAGCATCGGACTTTTTCTTCAGCTCAGCAACACTAGGACCTTTGGGTGCTTCAGGTGCCTTGGGAGCGGGCTTCTCGGGTTCGGCAGACTTGGGGGCAGTCCAGCTCTTGGGCTTGGGCTCCGGGTCAGGGCCGACGTCCACTCCCGCCTTCTTGGCCTCAGCGGCATCATCAAAACTCTCGAAGCTAAGATTGTGCATCTTGTAGTAGAGCGCACGGTAGCCCAGCTTGGGTGGAGCAGGCGCATGGCAATAGTTACACTTCTTGCCTTCTTTTTCAGCAAACGGGGGCTTGGCCTGTGCACCGCTGACCATCAGCGCTAAGGCAACGCCGCTCAGAGCGACGCGGGTAAGAGAACGAATCATGATAAAAACCTCCCAAACAGTAGTGTTTGATTTTATTCACTAAGACGATTCGGCAAAGCCAAAGTTTATTCCTGCATGCGTGACTAAAATCGTCACCCTAGCCCCAGAGCCACGCCACTGGGATGCACTCCCTGTGTGCCGGAACGGTAGCTATAGCCCAGCTCGATCAGACTTCCGTCGGTGAAGTCTTTTCCCGTGACATTAGTGGTAGAATAACCCGGAATTTCCTCTAAAACAAATGCCATTGCCTCCCATTAGCCGACGGATTGTCGGGCAGATACTGATAGATGCCGCGCTGGTGAGTGCGGCAAATCTGGCATCGTTTCTGCTCAAGCACGGTTCCTCGAGTCTTCGCTCGGACAACGCCTCCCTACAAACCGTTCTGGTGACACTGCCCGTGCTGGTAGTGCTACGAGTAGTGGCTTTCGGGCTTTTCCGGCTTTATCGTATTCGCTGGCGCTACATGTCGGTGCATGATCTCAAGACCGTGGCGGGGGCGACGACGCTCTCGAGCGTGGTGTTCTATGGCTTTCTGAGAATACTCGGCGACGGTGCGCCCTGGGTCTATTCCTGGGGGATGCAGATCATAGACTGGGTGCTGACTATCTGCCTACTCTCAGGAGTGCGTATCGGCTACCGACTCTGGTCGGACAAGAGCTTGGAAACGCCGACGCTTCCCAGCCAGCGCGCTCTGATCGTCGGGGCGGGGGATGCGGGCGAGACAGTCGCCCGTGAGCTTCTACGTCGCTCCGCCGAGGGTATTGTCCCCGTGGGCTTTGTGGACGATGAACCCAAGCGCCGAGGCACACGCATCCATGGCCTACCTGTCCTGGGAACCACGCAGGACATTCCCGCCCTCGCGCAAAAAATCGGGGTTGAGGTAATTCTGATCGCGATTCCCAGTGCGGCGGGAAAAACCATCCGTGATATTGTCGCCCGCTGCGAGGCCGTGCCCGCCCGCCTCTGCCTCGTGCCGGACATTACGGATCTGATCGAGGGCAGCAGTGCCACGGGAATCTCGCGCCTCACCTCCATCCGCGCCGTCAAGATCGAGGATCTCCTGCGCCGCGAGCCTGTCCAGACCGATCTGGCGGAGCTGGCAGGGTATCTGAGCGGTCAGCGCGTCTTAGTCACGGGCGCGGGGGGCAGTATCGGCAGCGAGCTCTGTCGTCAGATCGCGGGGCTCAACCCGGCGCGTCTGCTCTTGCTTGGCCGTGGGGAGAACTCGATCTTTGAGATTGAGCAGGAGCTGATCCGTGAGTTTGGGATCGCGCCCATCGCCATTATCGCGGATGTGAAAGATAGGGATCGGTTAGAGGAAGTCTTTCTCGCGGAGCGCCCCACGGTTGTCTTTCATGCCGCCGCGCACAAGCATGTCCCACTGATGGAAGCCAGCCCCAGCGAGGCAGTGAAGAACAATGTTTTAGGCACGCGCAATATCGCCGAGGTCGCCGCCGCGTGTGGGGTTCGCAAGTTTGTCTACGTCTCCACCGACAAGGCCGTCAATCCGGAGAGTGTCATGGGCGCGACCAAGCGCATCGGCGAGCAGATCGTCTCTAGCCTCTCCCGACAGCATCTGGGCACTGAGTTTGCCGTGGTCCGCTTTGGCAATGTGCTGGGCTCACGTGGCTCAGTCGTGCCGACCATGCAGAAGCAAATCGCACGGGGCGGCCCCATCACGGTCACGGATCCACAGATGACTCGCTACTTCATGACCATCCCCGAAGCGGTTCAGCTCATTCTTCAGGCGGGGGCGATGGGCAAGCACGGCGAGACTTTCTTGCTCGACATGGGCGAGCCCGTCCGAATACTAGATCTTGCACGCGATCTCATCCGGCTCTCTGGCCTGCGACCCGATGTGGACATCAAGATCGAGTTCACGGGTGTACGCCCCGGTGAGAAAATCAACGAGGAGCTTCTCTACGCCAGTGAGGCGCGCTGCCCCACGGCCCATGCCAAGATCTCCGTGAGTGAGAGCGGAACCACCTCGCCGCTGCTCACGACTGTGGTGGATCGGCTTATTCGCCTGGCTTGTGAGGGCGAGCGTGACACCCTCCGCGCGGAGATCCTTCGGGTGGCACGCGGGGAAGTCCCCACGGTGGAGACCGTCTTTGTTGCAGGAACCACTGTCCGCCGATGACCCCTCCTGCCCTCACCGATGAGATTGTGGCTCCGGGTGACCCGCTCTACGCACGGCTTGCCGCCGCCGCACGACTCGGTTTGCTCCCTGGCTGGCAGCCCGTAGACTTTCTCCGTGGCGACCGCCTCTTCACCCGCCGCGAGCTGGCTCCCCTGCTAGAAAAACTTCCCCCTAAAACCGAGATTATCGTTCTGGGTAATGCACCGCGTGGCTTTGCCGCTGGGCCGGGCTGGCAGGTGCAGGCCACGAAAAACGGCATCACGGCGGCGGAGCTAAGCACGAGCTGGCGGGGCTGGGAGCTCTCGGCGGGGCGCAAGCCGCTGCGCTGGGGGCCGGGCTGGACCGGGGGCATGCTCTTCTCCGACTCCGCTCCCCCCCTGGATCGTGTTGGGGTGAGCAAGCGTTTTGGCAGTATCACCTTCGAGCAGTTCTACGGCCAGTACTTCGAGCCCGAGGATCTCAGTGCGCCTAAAGACACCGCTAGCGGGACGCGCCGCCACTTGGCCGGGCGGCGTCTGACCTTCCAGAATCGCGGCCCGTGGGAGATCTCCGCGGGCGAGGCAATTAAGGCGCTACGCCTCCCTGATCCCGTGTTTGCCGCCACACTTCCCTGGTATGTTTATGAGCACGACTGGAGCGCTCTGGGAAGTGGGCGCTGGCTCGGGCTGCCACGCTCAGCCGCTTATAAAAATTCGCTCTGGCTCAACTACATGGCCGATCTGAGTATCGCATACCGCCAAAAAGACGGGACACACTTCTTCACCGAGTACCTTCTTGATGATATCAAGGCCCCCGCGTTTCTCGGCGGCGTCGAGACGACACCCCAGCGCACGGGGCTACTTCTCGGGGCTGCAGGCGTGCGCGGCCCACTTGCCTGGCGTGTGGAGGCGCTCGATACCAACCGCCGCACCTACCGTAGCGAAGCGCAGGCCAACTGGTGGAACCAGGGCGACTCTCCCCTAGGCCATCCCGCAGGCCCCAATGCCTCCGTCCTCTTTGTCCGCACGGACTACAAGGCTAGTGCGCACCTGTCCGTAGCCCTGGAAGCGGAGCAGCGCCGTCGGCGCGACGCGAGCCAGCCGGGTCCCACGCCTCTCAACCGCCTGACACTCTTCGTTTCAACCACGCTCGCCCCGCAGGCCTTCGCGACCGCACGGCTAGAGCGGGGCGGGGCACGGCTCACCCTCGGATGGATTCCGTAACGCTCTTTGTGCAAGACCGGGCGGGTCGCCCTCTTGCCAAAAAAGCACTGCGTGTTCAGCTCCAGCTCACCGGCTGGCGGCGGCTTCCCGATGGCAGCTCTCTCCCTTGCCATGACTCTCTCCAGCGACAGGCGCACACCGATGCACAGGGGAAAGCACAGCTCACACTGGGCTTCGCTTTCGAAGGAACCTGGCGTGCGACACTGACCTCGGGAGAGGCGCAGATGCTTGCTCTAAGCCAGAGCGAGGACACTCTCACTGTCTTTGAGCCACCGGATCGCTTCCTCGCCGACGGCACACCACTCTGGGAACCAACTCGC
>NZ_JAYUPA010000553.1:0-1571 GCF_043760365.1 Armatimonas sp. | reverse complement strand
TGGCAACCCAGGCGCTGATGAGATCGGCAGGCTGGATAATCGGCCAGTACGGGTGATCCTGGTGCCAGCCCGTGGGGCCACCCACACGCGCGGGTTTCTCCTGCATCTGATCGTGCCAGACGCGCACGGTATCGGTGTCCATGAGCTGCGCGGCGATCTTGACGATCTTCTCGTTGTAAAGATGCTGTCGAAACGCCTCCTCAGCCTGGAACATATTGACGATCTGTGTGACCACAAAGCCTTTGTCCTGGCCCCAGGAGATATTGCGATTCGACTCCGCAGCATGCGCCGACGTGCCGGACTTGCAGCGCGTCAGTGCCTCGCGCAGACCAGCGGTTTCCTCAGGAGTTAATACGAGGCCGTAGTTTAAGTAGCCATTTTCGCGGAAAGACGCGACCTGTTCTTCAGTGAGCATGACGCAGTATGCAGGATTTTTCCTTCAAATTCCAGAACCTCTACGGCATAAACTTGTAGGATTCCGGTAATGTCTATTTGACCGCCCCCATGAACGGGAGCGTCTTATTGTCCTCGTTCCTCGGACACAAAGGGCGTGCCGCCCATAACCGAGTACCGAGCACCTAGTAAACTCGGTTTGGCATGGCCGCTTGCGGACTTCGTGTCGGAGCCTGCGACGACAATAAGACCGGGTGCCCTCTGGGCGCGTTTATGGGGGCGATACGCCTATGTCCAGAGAAATTCAAAATGCTGTCTTTTCCACGTTTGCCTCAGAGCATCTACTGGTGATTCTCACGGATGTGCCAGGGCCGTTCTGGGAGCAGATCGGGTGGCGACACATCGATTTTCTCTCTCTCTATCTGGTGCGGCGTGGGCGGGCGACCCATGTGATCGAGGGGCAGCCCTTTGAAGTGGCACGCGGCGATGTCTATGCGATGGCTCCGGGGCAGGCGCACTGGTTCACGCACTGTGACCGACTGGTTCTCGACACGATTCATGTCCAGCCCGAGATCTTCGATGCGGCAACGTGGGGAACTCTTGGTGTACCAAGACCCGGGCGCTGGCTGCATCTCACGCCCAGTGCCCACGCACAGATCGCGGAGTGCTGGAGTGAGCTTCGGGATGAGTGGGAGCAAGGAACCCCTATCTCGCACTGGTTGGTTGCCCCGCTCTTTGGCCGTTTGCTCGTTCGACTGGAAAGATTGGGCCGTCGCGTTGGGGAGTCCGGGCACCACCAGGAGACAGTCGCGAGTGCCGTGCGATATCTAGAGGAGCGCTTCACCGAGCCTGTTCGGATCGAGCAGCTTGCCCGACTTGTCTTTCTCTCACCGGATCGTTTTACGGAGGTTTTTGTGGCGGCGATGGGGCAGTCGCCGCGTGACTATCTCAAGCATCTGCGCCTTGAGTGCGCTAAAAACCTACTCTCCACCACTACCACACCGATTGCACGGATTGGGCTTCTCTCCGGCTTTTCGGACCCGGCGTACTTTGCAAGGATTTTTAAAGAAAATGTTGGTGTGTCTCCGCGGCTCTGGCGCGACTCTTGCAAAAGCCCCGAGTCAGGATGAGAATTACCTACAGTTTACGTGAAGCGGATGTGCTGGCATGGCGGGAAC
>NZ_JAYUPA010000552.1:0-13024 GCF_043760365.1 Armatimonas sp. | reverse complement strand
TGGCCGCCGCGTACGGCTGGGATTGGCCGCTGGAAGGCGACGAGATTCTGGAGAAGCTGCTCGCACTCAACCAAGCGCGATAGCAGGGCAGGGGGATGGGTTCAAATCAGCACCAGATTATCGCGGTGCACGGCCTCGTCGCCGCAAGTGTAACCCAAGCGGTGCAGGATCTGGCGCGACGAGAACCCTATCAGGCGGGTGAGCTCGTCCCTGCTGTAGGCGCTCAGGCCGATGGCAATCGGTGCGCCGCCCGGCGCGAGGATCTGAACCGCATCGCCCCGCTCGAACGTGCCGTCGAGCCGTGTGATACCCACAGGGAGGAGGCTTGCACCTCCTTGCTTGAGCCGCCGTACCGCGCCCGTGTCCACAGTGAGCGTGCCCTGGGGACGCTCCGCTAGGAGCCAGCGCTCGCGGCTCTCCCGCCGAGTCGCCGACGGCAGGATTGTGGTTCCCAAGGGCTCACCCGCCACTAAGCGCTGTAGGATCGCGGCATCGCTGCCGGGGGCGATAATCGTGGTAGTGCCGCTCTGGCCCGCAAGCTGCGCCGCCTGGAGCTTGGTGAACATTCCCCCGGTTCCCAGCAGGGTGCCACTCCCTCCCGCCATTGCGAAGTGTGTCTCATCAAGGCGCTCGACCATGGAAAGAAGCCGGGCATCGGGGGCACTGCGCGGGTCGGACGTGTAGAGCCCGGCGATGTCCGAGAGGATCACCAGCAGGTCCGCATCCAGGAGATTGGCGACCAGGGCGGAGAGATTGTCGTTGTCCCCGACCCGGATCTCGTCTGTGGCGACCGTATCATTTTCGTTGATAACAGGCACGACACCGGCGGCGAGCAGGGCATCGAGTGCATCACGGGCGTTGAGGTAGCCACTGCGGCGCGCCAGATCGCCGCGTGTGAGAAGCACCTGGCCCACCGTGCGCTCGTAGATGCCAAAGAGCTCCGCCCAGAGCTGCATGAGCCGGGGCTGCCCGATCGCGGCCAGCATCTGCTTGCCCGCAAGGTGCGGGGGGAGCTTTGTAAAACCGAGGGCCTCCCGACCCGCCGCCATCGCCCCAGAGGAGACGAGCGTGACCTGGTGTCCTTCCTCCAGAAGCTCCGCCGTCTGAGCCGCAATGCCCAGCATCGCCCGTCGTGAGAGCTGCGTCCCTCCGCCTGTCAGGGTAGAAGTGCCCAGCTTGACCACGACTCGCTTCCGCATCACGCTGGGAATAGGTCTTGCCACGATCCCGCTTCCAGCAGCCGATCAATTAAGCCTTCCAGCGCGGTTAGCTCCGCACTCTCAATCCGCTGGGCAAAGGTGGGCTCCGGCGAGCCGAATTTCTTCGTGCCCAGACGAAGTAGTGTCGCTCTGGCTTCCTGCAAACGTCCCTGAAGCATACCCTCTTGTCTACCTTGAAGCAGACCTTGTTCAATCCCTGTTTCCATCCAGCTTGTTACTATTTCCATCTTATGCTAGTTTACCGCAGGGATGACATAGGGGCCTTTGGGAATCACCGCGATTGTGGCAGTTGTAGACAGACGGGCCAGTGCTTCTTGCATGCTCTCCACGGCGTCCACATGGCAGCGGCGTAGCTCGGCGGCGCGGCTTGTTTCGGTGACGACGATTACTTTGTGGTGGCGGCAGGCGCGGGCGAGCATCTCTACCTGCCACTGGTCGGGCAGTGGGGTCCAGCCAGGTGCACTCATCTGAGCAACGAGTGCATCGAGGTCCGCGTGGGCTTCGAGAGTCTCCTTAAAGTGGGGGCTCCCGACTCCCTCCTGCATCTGCGCGGCGATAATCACCGTGCCACCTGGCTTGACAATAGGGTAGGCTCCGACAATACCCTTCACCACTTGATAGAAAGTCGTATCGAGCGGGTAGCCGCCGCCGCTTGTGATACAGGCATCCACTAGCTCCGGGATCAAGGGGCGTGCTTGCTGGGCGACGAACTCCGTGCCACGGCGCCATGCATGAATCCAGTGGCCACAGAAGATTCCCGTGACACGCCGCTGCTCGTCTAGCGTGACATCGCAGATCAGATCAGCGGGGGCAAAGGCGGCAATCGCCGTGTTCTCCTCGTGCACTGGGTTCGCATCGAGCACCCCGTTACGGGCGTTGTCGTGCTCTAAAAACTGCGGAGAGTGCCAGGCCTGGATGGTCTCTCTGCCCGCGACTCCGGGCATCACAAGCTTGCGCCCGCCGGAGTAGCCCGCCATAAAGTGCGGCTCGATCAGCCCAACCGTGAGCTTTAAATCCGCATCGAGCCAGCGCGTATCCAGATAGATCGGTAGGTTACCTGGGCTCGTTCCGATAAAACGGTTGGTTCTAGGATCGTCGCAGTCGTGGTCGAGAACTTGGACACCACTGGCGAGAATTGCCTCCCCCAGCATCTCTCGTTTCTCTGCCTCGGTACTGGCGCGGTGGGTTCCTGTGGCGATCAGAATACAGATATTTTCTGGGGGAAGAGAAAGTAAGGCAAGTACTTCCGTTAGGATAAGCCGATTAGGAACGGGGCGCGTGATATCACAGATCACGATGCAGGCCGTCCGCTTACCCGCAGCAAGTCGTGGGAGCTCGGCTTCCAGAAGAGCGGCGTGAATGGCTAGGGCAGGGGCACGCAGTGGGGGAGCAGGGGCAAGGCTCAGAACATGGTGCACCAAGCGGTCTGCAAGCTCGGCGACAAGTCCGTCGCGGCCATAGTCTAGTGTCACTGTCATGCCCTTGTATTGTAGCCTAAAATCATCGGTTCTAGTTTTGCGGAACTACTGCCAATAATACCAGTCAGAGATTGTGGAATGATGCGAATACCAGGGATACGCGGTCGGCGTTTAGAGAGCGCTGAAAAAGTAAAAAAAGAGCTTGGGCTCACTCTGCTTGCAGAGCTGCCTCCCCCCACAAAGGGAGCGGCGATGCTCGCGGCTGCCTACACCCATTTGTTGCAGGAGACCCTGCTACGAGTGGCACCGGGTGAGGCGCAGCGCACGACACTTGCGGTGACATCAACCCGAGAGCGTGAGGGACGCACCGCCGTGGCCGCGAACCTTGCGATTGCTGCCGCGCGAGCGGGCCGCAGTGTCTTACTTGTGGATACCGAGGTGCGCAATCCCCAGCTTCATCTGATCTTTGGGGGAGATTTTGCGAGATCTACTCCTGGCCTTGTGGACCTTCTCGCTGGCGCAGTGAGCTCCCCTTCGGAAGTACTTCTCGACACAAGTGTGCCTGGTGTACGCCTGCTGCCCATCGGTGATGTAGAGGAGCACAATGCAGCGGAACTATTTAGCTCTCCTCGTTTAGAGCGCTTTATTCGCTCCATCGCTCCCCGCCTGGCGGACCTGGTGATCTTCGATACCCCACACGTACGGAGCGATGAGCCGGGGCGCTATGTCCTGACCCATGTCGACGGGGTGCTCTTTACGGTCGGACTGGGAGAGACGGAAGTGGGCGCGGCCCGTAAAGCACTTAGTATTCTGGAGCGCAACCAGGTTACTGTTTTAGGGGGGGTCTTCATGACATCAGGTGACTATCCACAGAGCATGGCAGTAGCGCTTCCGGAAATTACCCTCCAGAAACTTGAAGAAGATACCGAAATCCAGGGTGTGCTTGCTCCCATAGCGTTGGGAGAGCCTATCAAAGTTATGCCGTTCACAGCGCCAAATGACGACTCCACGGCATCTGAAAACGAAGCGGATGGAATATCCATGAATGTAGCGACAGCACTGAAAAAAGATGATGACAACAGCGTCGTGCCTGCAAGTGGCTTTGGCGTCGAGGATCTTGAAGCGGTTCTCCAGGGTTGGCGGCGGCGCGATGGTGCAGCGGCCCCCGACGTAGCGGAAGCTTCGGAGCCCACTGTTTTTGCGATGCCTTTGCCCCCAATGTTCGAGGCTCCAACACAGTTTGAGGCATCCTCGCATAAGGTTGCGCCTGCTGGTGTAGCCTTCCCGATAGGAGAGGTTGTGGGGGAGGGGACAGGGATTCCAATCGGCATTCCGTTTCTGAGTGTGGATACCAATCAAGACGAGCCCCAGGAGAGCACTCTCGAAAAACCTCTTTTGACTCTTGTCGAGAGCGATAGTGAGTATGAAGAAGTTCAAGTTGCTGAAGTGGAGGAACCTGTGTATAACGACGAGAGTGAAGCCGTAGCTGCGCCGGTAATCCCGGCCTTCCCTGTGCCTATTATGGCGGTAGAGACTCCGGTGCTATCTACTCCTGAACCTGCTCCTGTCGTGGTTGCCGTTGCGCAGCCCATCGTGGTGGAGCCGATTGCCGTTGCACCGGTTGCCCCTGTGAGCTATGCACCCACACCCGCGCCTTCTTGGCCCGCCGCTCCCATCGTAGTGGCTCCTGCACCACCGGTTGCTGTGGTGACTGCACCCGTGTTTGTTGCACCCGAGCCGATTGCTGCCCCCGCATTCCCGTCTGCACAGACCTTTGCGCCGGTTGTCGCGGCTCCAACGGCTCCAACGGCTGCATCCCTAGCCCCGCTAGCGAACCGGGCGGCACTTGATATGCAAATAGATATGTTCCAAACCGGTCCCGGCGAGATGACCATGCGCGCTGCGACTAGTAATGCTCCTGCGGTGGGCTACCCGCCTATCTCTCTTGAGCTGGCTATGGCTATGAATGCGATGCGGGGGATGCGTGCTATCACGCCTTCCTCGACGGGTGGGGTGGATCAGCCTCGGATCGCTCTGGAGGCAGTCTCTACCGATGCTCCCGATGCGACTCGGATGCGGATGGTTGTGGGGAGCACCCACGAGCCTTCGCTGGAAGTGGTTGTGCACAATGGTGCCGGCATTAGTGTCCGCACCGGCACCGGCCACGAACAGCCCGCCGTAAAGCTAGACTCCCAGAATCTCCCCGATGGAGGGACGATCACCCGCGCCACGCTCTACCCGGCCCGTGGCGGTCAAGAGCTCGTGCTTGAGCTGCGCCGTGAACCCGTCAACGATGGCTTCACCGACGCCCGCTGGCGTAACCGCCTCTCGCTGTTTGCGTAACTCGGGTGGCAGCAAGACTCATAAATGGGCCTCCTCCGACTTTTGTGGTCGGTGGGGGCTTTTTCTTGCTAGCGCCTCTGAAGGGCTTCTTCATAGAACTGTACGGTCTGCTGGGCGATGTTCTGCCAGTTAAAGCGCCTGGATAGCTCTCGTGCCCGCTGCTTATGGCGCATTATCTCAAGGGCTTCATTGGTAAGCAACTCGGCAACACTTGTCGCCATTGCTTGCCAATCCCCCCGAGGAACAAGCCACTCGGGCGGTAGCATCTCGGGAGGTCCGGGCGAGTTGTAGGCAATTACGGGGAGGCCCGCCGCTAGCATCTCCAGAACCCCGAATCCAAAAGCCTCCAGGTGCGACGGGAAAATCCCCACCGTGCAGGCCGCGAGCAGTGCGGGAAGCTGCTCAGGCTCAAAGGCTGGCAGTACCTCAATATGGTGAACGAGGTCGCTGGGGAAATCTGCTTTAACCTCTTGTTCCGTTTTGTAGGTTCCCAGTAGGATAACGCGCACTTGTGGGAAGTTCTTCGCAAGAGCACGGACAAACCGAGGGAACTCACAGCGGCCTTTGCGCTCGTCGTAGGTGCCCACAAACGCGACTCTAAAGTTATTCTCTGGCAAAATGGGCTGTGCATCAAAAAGCGCACGACGATTACTGTCGATTCCGTAGGGCTGTATAAGGATCTTCTCTGGTGAAATGCCGTCGCGCACCAGAAGTCCTTTATCTTGGCCATTGGCAAGATTGATCAGATCTGCCTCGCGAAAGCTATTGCGCATTGAAGCAAAGAGCCCTTGCCATTCCTGCTGACGCTGGCGGCCCTTCAGTAATTTTCCTGCGAATGCGCGTAGCGTTTTACGCTCCGGGATCTTGATTTCCCTCTCCTGCCAGAGTGTTAGTAGAACAGAGCGCGAGACCAGAAGTGGTTCCGTGGCGTAATCACGGCGGGCAAATTGAAGGTAGGCACAGTCCACATCAAAGACATCGAAGTTGGCTCTCTCGTCGTGGGTAAACTTCTGAATCGCCTGAGCATAGGCGAGCGCATGCGTCTTGTGATTCGCTGTCTCACCTAAAAACTCAAAGGGAGTCAGAACTCGGGTTTCATGTCCTTGTCGGTTCAGCTCCTCCCCAAGCTCCACAAGAACCTTCGAGCCGCCTAGTTTCTTGCCATAGGCGAACTGCGTAAAACAGGCGATTCTCATGGCTTCTCCAGTAGCGCATAAAGTGCTGTTTCCAGCTTGTTGAGAACGGCTTCCTCACTCCACTCTGTCAGGGCACGGTGCCGTGCGTTCTGAGCGAGTACTTCACGATCCGGGCAAGCCAGTAGTTTTTCTGCATAGAGCTTGGCCGAGGTTTCCTCGACGAGCAAGCCATCTATTTTGTCTCGAAGGAAATCCTTCGCTCCACCCGATGCATGGCAGATCGTAGGCACCCCCATAGACATTGCTTCCGCTATATTTCTGCCGTAGGGTTCGCCCACTGCGGTTGAGATAAGCCAGTCACACGACGCGACCCTTTCGTAGACCTTTGTATTAGGGATTCTTCCTGTGAAGGTTAGTGCCTCGTTCAAGCCGAGTGCTACTGACTGCGCCTCAAGCTCTGTACGCAGTGGTCCGTCTCCTATAATAATTCCTTCTACAGATTGCCCCATTTGAGTGAGAGTGGCTAAAATTTCTAAGAACAACTGAGGGTTCTTTTGACTTTCCAGACGCCCTACAAATGCCAGTTTCATTTTTGTTTTCGGCAAAGCCGATTGAGCGGATAGGGGAGGGGCATGGACGATAAGAGGGAGCGATAGCATCTGGCGACAACCATTTTTTGTCTGAATTTGAGCCGAATGTTGCTCCGTTGTACAGATTGCTAGTGCTGCATTTCGTAGGGAAGTATCCCAGTTTTTCTGGGAGAAATGTTGTAATAAAGGGAATGGGCTGAGAATTCCGATTCGTGAACGAGATGTTTTGGAATCTGGCCAAGCATAGTAGATAGGGCCGATGACGGCTTGTGAGCTGGAAAGGGGTCGGAAAAAAGGGCAACCTGCATCGAAGGGAGACATTCTCCACTCGATATCAAAGCGATGCTCTTTACGAAGAGTATCGCGCCATTTTTCTGCCTTTAAGTCCAACTCGAAGGGAGCCAGCGAGTTGATCCTGACGTTGTGTGACGAGGCAAATACCGTAAGATTCTCCGATTTTTTACGAATATCCGCATGGTTTGTGAAGGCAAAAACCTGGTGCCCACGTGATGCAAGACCGTTCAAAAGACTGAAGCAGATGAGTCCTTCCCCATGTGACAGGTGATCTGTCAGGCACTCGGAAGCACGATGAACGAATATTTTCAGTTTTTTCATCCTGGGTTTCGATTTTATCAGACTCTTCCTACCAGTGGTGGCGTTCCCAGTTTGGGGCGACGTGCTTGCGCATCTCCGCCACATCGTCACGAACGCGGTAGGGGCTATTTTTATAGCGGTCTTTAAGCTTTTCTAATTGGTCGTAGTTGAGGGTGATTCCTAGACCGGGCAGCTCGGGGACGAGAATATTGCCGTTAATAATCGGGATCCGGCCCTCAGTGATGATCTCATCGTCGGCGCTTTGCCAAGGGTAGTGCGTGTCGCAGGCGTAGGTGAGGTGGTACGTTGCGGCGGCGACATGTACCATGGCCATCAGAGAGACTCCCAGATGGCTGTTGGAGTGCATCGAGAGCCCCATTCCTAGAGTCTCACACACCCGTCCTAGCTCAGAGACGGCACGAAGGCCGCCCCAGTAGTGATGATCGCCCAGCACGACCTGGCAGGCGTCTTGGTGGTGCGCTTCGGCGAGAGTTGCGAAGGAGGTGACCGCCATGTTGCTTGCCAGTGGCGTTTGGATACCTTCGGCGAGCAGGCCCGCTCGCACGGCAGCCATTCCCTGGATTCCCTGCGCGGGATCTTCGAGATACCCGCCGTCGCTGAGCTCGTTGCGCAAAGCCTTGCCCGCCCGGACGGAAGTTTTCACACTCCAGACACAGTTGGGGTCAATACGTAGGGGAATTTCTGGGCCAAGTGTCTGGCGGAGCAGCTTGATCGTGTCTATCTCGGCATCGGGCTCCAACACCCCGGCCTTGAGCTTGACGGAGCCAAAGCCATAGTCGGTGATGAGCTCCTGCACCTGTGTGACTAATCCCTCAGGTGTGAGCGCCTCGTCGTACTTCGACTCGCCCCAGGCGTGCTTGTAGAAGGCGTAGGCCGAGAACGGCACTTTGTCGCGCACTTTTCCCCCCAGCAGCGCATGCACGGGGAGCCCGACTGTCTTGCCGACCAGATCCAGGCTCGCCACTTCGAGTGCCGCGAGTGCCATGCGATACTCGCCCTTGCCCCGTAAATCCGAAAGTGAGACGAAAAGCCGTGTCGCGTCCTGACCGATGACTCTTGTGCGTAGGCTCTCTAGTGCCTGTGCGGGGCCGTCGCCGCCGTGGGTCTCCGCGATCCCAATCACTCCATCTGCACTCTCCAGCTCGATCACGGTTCGTAGTGCCAGCGGGGCATGGAGGCCAAACGCCGAGCGAAGCGGCGGATCGGAAATGGCGATGGAGTGAATACGAAAGTCACGGATTTGCATGGGGGGCTTCTTTTTGTTCTTCCGTGGCCTTGCAGGTGCGCAGCCAGACATTTTGTGGCGGGTTGTCGTAGCCTTTCCAGGAGTACGGATCCACGCCTGCCACGGGGATCACGCTGCGCCGATCTGCTGTGGCGACGGACTCGCCCGCTGCCAGGCTCCATGGCAAGTGGCTCCAGGCGTTCATGTAGTGGCTGACCAGAACACGTCGGTAGATCTCGCTGCGGTTCTTGTGCGATTTATGGAGCAGATAGCCATTGAAAAACACGACACTACCGACGGGAACCTCCACGGGAACGGCACCGCTCTCGTCGAAGCCGTAGCTCTGTTGTCCGAAGTCGTGCTCCTCCGTATCGCTGTGATCGCGCTGGGGATAGAGATAGCCTTGCTTATGGGAGCCGGGGATCACCCAGAGGCAGCCATTCTCGATTGTGGCGTCATCGAGTGCGATCCATGCCCCGATCAGCGAGCGATCGCGTGTCGGGATATAGATTTCGTCTTGGTGCCATGCCTGCCCCTGAAACGTCGGGGGCTTCACAAAGAGCATGGACTGCATGCACTTCACCGAGCCATCCCAGAACGGCAGGTGTGCGGCAGTAATTTGACTGAGAGCGCCGCAGATCTTTGGATGCTTTACATACTTCTGGATCACCGGGCTCACAAAGTGCGGCTGGTGAATACAGAGAATCCGCCGCAGTGCTTCGTCGTCGGAGAGCTCCGCAGGTAGCGGCTTAAGGTTCTCACACGGGTAGCCGCCGCGTGCTAGATGCACCGTGTCACGCCGCAGCTCTTCAACTTCATCGGGCGTCACTAGACTCTCCAGAACGAGATAACCATTCTCCACAAAAAATGCGACCTGTTCATCGCTCAAAACACGGGGAACCACGATCAGGTTCTCCCGATTAGGGGTCGTTTCCATGCACAATATTCTACCCTAACTACAGGTATGAAAAGGTATCAATAATAAAATCTCAAAGATATTTAACGAAGGCTTACTCCTTGTTGCTTGTTCTTTTTTAATATCAATTTAATTTGGTAAATTTCCTTCATACGGAAATATCAATAGGCTACAAGATTTTCCTGATCCACTAGGTACACTAGAAAGCCACAAAATAATTTGTGTTTTTCCTGATTTAAATTTGTTAACAGTATATCTCAAAAAACCTCCTGTCGGGTTTGTGATGTAATCAGGAACTTCTCGTGCAATATGCTCTCCTCCGTTATCAAGGACTTTTGATATGTAATATATTGATATAATACCTTTCAGGTAGTCATCCAATAATTGGAAGTTAGTTTTAAGTGTGGTTTTTTCAAATTTCAATATTCTATTTTTACATTCTTTTTGTAATATTTCTTGGATAGATTTATCTATAAATGAACTAGGCGATGATCCTGCCTTGAAATTTTTATTTTTGAAAGTATTCATATAATTTATAAAGGTTTTAGGGAGACAGTTTCGTAATAGGTTGAAAAATTCAGAATAATTAACTTGTGGATTTTTTAAATATGCTTGAATCCGTAGATTGCCCGTAATAGTCTTATTGAAGTGCCAATTTTTCAATAAGCAGATACTCCTTAATATAGAAATATCATCTGTAAACTGTTTTCCGATACAATATATATTTATATCTGTGGGGATATCAAATTTTGATAACAGATTTTTGTCGTTAAAATCAAAATCTTTCAATTTTTTTGAATATGTGATTTTTCTTTTTGTCCAATCGACATCAATATTTGATATAGTATTCGATGGATTATTTTTTATGGGTAGTACATCGATGTTTTTATTGATAGTAGGTAATTTTTTTTCTTCGAATATCGTGTCTGAATGTTCATTTTTGAAAAATAATGATGTTCTAGTATATTTAAATAATATTATATTTGAAATATGGATTCCTCTAGTACGTATATGTACGTTTCTAGAAGCATTTTTTATATCCTCAATTATAGTTTGATCGAGGTTTCTGCATGGTAATCCATTTTTCATTTCGGATAATTGAGATGTATTTAATTGAGACGCATAAGATCGGAGACTTTTTAAGCCACTGAGGGACAAGTTGAGCGATGATGGACTTGCAGCACTTGAAAGTTCTCTGATTATATTAGCACTATATACTGTTTCTTCGTATGACACATCAGGTAAATCATATGGAGTAGTGTATATTTTTTCTAATACTATTATTCGAGTATTTTTTTGCAGGATTTTAAATTTAAATTCTCTGCAAATATCTTCTATTGTTTTAAATTTGCCTGTCGGACATCTGTCATTTAATGGATAGCCATCAGTTAATATTGCGACATTATTATTTTTACTGAAATTTTCTATGATGTCATAGAAATACATTGAATTTTCTTGATTACTGAACAGCATGTTTCTGGCTATTTTAGACATTTTATGAGTATTCCTTTGTTTTATAAGGGGTGTGAGTGTGACTTTTTTATAGTCCCACTCACAACCTTTAACCTTGATTTTTTGAAGGTATTTTATTGATTATCTTTAGTTTTATTTACCCACAAATGTCAACTGTTGCGCTTGAGTAAATATTTATCTCTGTACCATAGTTTCCATCGATTTCTTCTTCTTCCCCAACAAAAGTATGTTCCCCGTCATCTTCGTCAAATAGTACACCATCTGGGCCACTTTTCTCACCATGTGCTTCTGCTATCTCTGTGCCTCCATTTTCCTCTGAGGTTGCGTTAACAGTCGCTGCAATCAGCTGGAAATTAGTATGGGTATGGCCGTTCACTTCACAATGAACATTCACAATCGATGTTCTGTCATTTTCTGGTAGTGGATCCAAATAGGGTCCTCGTGTAAGCAAAAAAAATCCACTAATTTCATCATGTCCTGTTCCCGGTATCATACCTTTCAATATATATCCTGTTTCAGTGAATGTTACCGCGTCAGGATTAGTCATTTCCCATATAACAACATCACCCGCATTAGTTTGACTGGGTAGACCTTGGTCGAAATTTGTGTTAGAGAAGCCTGTGATTTCACACTTTGCTTCGACATCTGGTGGAGGTAACGCTACGACCGCACCAATACCAATCACTAAGGCTAGGATTGTTGAAACTGCTACAGATAAACGCTTTTTCATTTTAGATACCTTAATGGCATTTGCCCTGAAGACGTGGGCATTTGCCCTGAAGACGTGGGCAAAAAAACCGACCTACTACAACTCCGAATGTTTTTCGTTGTCGGGGAGGACAAGAACATCCTCAAGAGGAGGATATCAGAACTCTATGGGACTGTCAATCGGCACAGGATAGAATTTTCGGAAATTTTTCCAGCACTGCTCTCCCGACCTCTCTGAGTGCTATTTTACGCTACAATAGCACATGATTACCGCAATAATCGTAACCGCGCCGCTCTGGGCGCAAGACACTGTCTACTCCGGCCCTCAGCCTGGTGAGAAGCTTTCCGCCTTCAAGGTTCTACGCGTGGTCGGGACACCGATGCCACTAGAGGAAACACTCACGCCTGGTGACCCGACCACGGTTCTAGTGTTCTGGCATGGGGTTGAGCGTTCTATTTTGCCTCTGGTTCGGGTCGTGGATCAGTACGGCTCCGAGCGCAAGGAGCAGCTCAAGCTACATCATGTTGTTCTTTACGGGGATCGGCTGGAAGGTGAGAAACGTGTCCCGCTGGTGCAGCAGTCGCTGAAGCTGGGAAGTGCGCCAATGCTCTCCCCTGATGGTCTGGAGGGGCCGGGTAGCTACGGACTCAATAAGAAGTGCCTCCTGACGATTCTGGTGGGTAAAGGCGGTAAGACCACGGCAAGTTTCGCTCTGGTGCAGCCGGGAATCGCCGATGCCCCGAAGATTGTGAAAGCGATTGCGGAGGCGATTGGGGACGAAAATCCTCCTAGTGTTGCGGAGCTGGACGCGAACTGGATGGCCACACGTGGAGGGACGGGGGGCCGCCCCCGTGAAATGGTACAGCGCCCGGCTCCGGCTCCCGTCTTCGATCTCACCACCGAGAAAGGCCTGCGGGATGCTGTCACCGCGCTGCAAGCGGAAGTGGCAGCACTTAAAAAAGAAGTTGCCGACCTGAAAGGCCAGCGCAGTACTTCTCCCGCAGAGCCTAACCGCCGTCAGCCCGCACCGCCCGCGGGGCCACTGCCCGGAGCCGCTCCAACAGACGCGCAGCTCATGGGGCTGCTCCGTGGGTTTATTCAGCCGACCAACTCGGACACCCGAGTGGATGACGTTTTGAAGGAAGTGGGGGCCTATATTAAGGGCAAGCGGGAACTGGAAAAGCAAGCCTACGATGGCTGGATTCGTGTGCTCCACCTCAAGTACGGCACCGCCTACGCTCAGACAGCGGGTCAGAAGTTCGTGGACACTCTGAAAAAATGAAAGCCCTGGCCCTGCTCGCACTCACGGTGCCAATACCCCTTCGCGAAGCCGGAGGGGTCGGCAGCGAGGAACGAGCGCACCGGGGGAGGTTTGATTT
>NZ_JAYUPA010000551.1:0-4413 GCF_043760365.1 Armatimonas sp. | reverse complement strand
GCGGTGGCGGCGCATCTGCGGGGAGCGTCACAAACTGGCGAGAGACGAGCTGACCATACGAGGCAGCGGGCGCGGTAATCGCGGCGGGAACGGGAGGTAGCATTGCTAGAGTTATCCTTTTCAGATCATAATGGTAGGACGGCAACAGCCGTCGTCATCGAAGCAGGCTCGGCGGGTTCCTGGGAAAGTGACGAGAAAGCGGCGCTTCATATCAGCGTCCGCTGAGAAAATGGTCATCCAGACGGAGAAGAAGCCGGTCTTTTTTGCTGTGAACGTGATCTGCTGGCGAAGCTCCTCACTGGGGTTTCGGGCAAGCTGGTCACGGGAGATTTCGGCAATGCGCCACGCTTCATCGCGCCACTGCCAGCGCAGGTCGCTACGACGGCCATTCGGTCGTGGCACGCGATCCAGCCCGACCAGCTCCAGCGTGCGCTGTGCCGCCAAAAGATCATCCGGTGGGAGATCGGGGTTGGAGCGAACGCGACCATCTTGTCCGTAGAGAAAGGCATGAGCAGTGTTGGCTTCGTCGGGAAAGAGATACCTCTCTGCCAGCGTATCCTTGTCGGTCTTGATCCCGTTGCAGTTGACACAGGCTAGGAGAAAGTTCAACCAGTCCAACAGCCGACCTGGGTACTTTGTTTTGGGGACAATATGCTCTACGGCGGGATCACAGGGGCGCTCACAATACGAACAGTACGCTCCGAGCCGATCTAGCAAGTCTCCTTTGGCTTGCGCGTATTCCTGAAAGACCGCCGTGTTGGTTCCTTTATCAACCGGTCTCATGCTGTATCAATCCCGGTGACAATACGTTTTTGTTTGAGGAAAGACGTGTAAGCCGCGTAAGCAGGGTTGTTGTCGTAGGGAATCATCAGCACATCCAGCTTCTCACGAAGCACAAGTCGCTCTGTCTCATCGGCACTCTCTGCCTTATCCAGAAGCTCGTAATACTCCTCCGCCGCGTGGTACATCTCCTTCCAGCGATGGCTTCTCTGCGGCATCTCAATTCCCATTCCTTCTTCCAGAATATCCTCCGGCGAGCGACCTGAATACTCATAGTCTGGTACAGTATCGGAGTCGTTCAGATCAATCAACCTGTCGCCTTCTTCTGGCTTGAGAGATTGAATAATTAGAGGTGAGTGTGTGGTAGCAATGAATTGAATTTTTGGGAAAGTGCGTTTCAGATCATCCACAACGCGCATTTGCCATTTTGGGTGGAGATGAAGATCAATCTCGTCAATGATTACGATACCAGGAGTTCTGTTAATTGCTTCTTCTTCTAGTTGAGAATTTAATATGGAACATCTAATGGCTATATCTACTACAAGTGACAACATGCATGTTTGACCGTCTGATAAGAAAGTAATTGGTTTGACATTATTATCTTTGTCTATTAAACATATTTGATTTAGTAATAGATCGAAATATATATCAGCATCTTGGTCTTCAATAAAGCAATTTTTTATTGCTGTTCGTACGCTCTCAAGTATTGGATTCTTACTCCGTCTCTGAAGTGAACTTATTTCCATTGTCTTTAGCCATAAGTGTATGGTTTGTATATTGCCACTTATTCCATGCCAGTTTTGATAGCACTGTTCTTTAGTTGTTGATGTCAAAAAGGCATTTTCAGCGATTTGGCAATGGTAAATCTTTCTATCTTGTGTATATTTTAGTATTATAGGACTGAGTTTATCAATATCTATGAACTCTTTCCCTATTTCACTTAGGATTTGCCTGTTTTCTTCTGACTCATAATGGAAATGATTTAGCCCGATTAATGAATCATTTCGGAAAGATGACTTGATGCTGACTGGATATATATTATTGAAGGCTGGTATCACATTATTTCCAGTTTTTAATACTTTCCTTGCTAGGGATAAAAAATCCATCGACATAGGAATTCCAAGTGGCTTGAATGGAAGCACATTAGAGATAGATTCTATGATTGAGGTCTTACCTTTCCCATTGTCCCCAATGATGATATTGAATCCTGATGAAAATTCAAATGCCTTGTTCTCAAAACACTTAATATTTTGAAGCTCTAAAGTCTCTATCCACATGGTTTTTGTTATGCCTAATTTCCGTTAAGTATTCCCAAGAGAATCCTGAAAAGTTCAATGAGATCTTCAGGGGAGCGGAATTGCCCCAGATCCTGAGTGATGTGCTTCGTGTCGCGGGTGAGCACGGCGAACTGCCAAAGGTTGCCGAAGGAGACCGCACCATAGAGTGTATTTGTGTTCGAGTCCGTCCACTGCTCTAATGCAATCAGCTCGGCGGCAAGCTGGGAGAAGCCGCGAGAAATATCTGCGTGCTTGGCCTCAACGACGAGGAGCTGACCGTCGGCTTCCATGAAGTAGTCTAGCGAGCCTTTGAGCTGGGGGCTGACATCAATATCCTGCTCGATGTGGAGCTGCATATTCAGATGACGTGCCAGCCCGAGAAGCACAGGTGCTATCAGGCACTCACGGCGTGCTGTCTCACTGGTGAGGCTGACGACGGCGACATTTTCGGTGACTTCCTGACGGAGCGGCTCGACCCAGTCGGGGAGGGTGGCGGCTTGTGGGAGTGTGAGACGTTGACGCGAGAACGTGTAGCCTAGAGCACGGACGACCTCCTCCATGTCTGCCGTGAGTCGGTAGTAGTCATGAAAACTGGTTACCGAGGAGGGAAGTGTCATGGGGGTTCTAGATCTCATAACTGCATTTTATCCCTTCAGTCCACTGAGAACAATTCCCTTGACGAATGTCTTCTGGACAAACAGAAAGACGATAATCAGAGGAAGGGTGATGATGGTTGAGGTTGCCATGAGCAAGTTCCACTGGCTCTCGTGGCGACCCAGAAACGACTGTAGGCCCAGCGCGAGGGTGTACTGTTGCTCATCATGAAGGTAGATAAGTGGCCCTTGGAAATCTGTCCAGGCGCCTAGAAATGCGAACAGTGCAACGGTGGCGAGCGCGGGACGGGCAAGGGGGAGGATCACGCGCCAGAAGATGCTAAAGTCTGAACAGCCGTCTAAACGCGCGGCGTCGGAGAGCTCCTGTGGGATGGTCAGAAAGAACTGGCGCAAGAGAAAGATCGAGAACGGGTTGCCAAAGAACGCCGGGACGATCAGTGGGAGCCATGACCCTGACCAGCCGAGCGTACGAAAGAGCAGAAAGGTCGGGAGTAGGGTCACTTGTGAAGGCAGCATGATCGTCGCGAGCATCATAAAGAACAGTGGCTCACGCGCTTTGAAGCGCAGCCGCGCAAAGGCATAGGCCGCGAGCGACGACGAGAGACAGGTTCCTAAAACAGTTAATGCGCAGATAAAGAGCGTGTTGCCGACGTAGCGCCAGAAGGGAAAGCGCGCAATCGCATCCGGGTAGTTCTTCCAGATCACGGGGCGGGGGAGCCACTCCATGGTCGCGGTGAAGATCTTCTCGGGTGTCTTGAGCGAGGTCGTTACCATGAAGGCAAACGGAGCCAAAAAGAGTAGGCAGAGTGCGATAAGAAGCCCGTAGCGCAGCCCTTTCATGCTTTTTCTCCCTCGTAGTAGACCCAGCGCGCCGACGATTTGAACACCAGCCAGGTCGCCAGAATCGTCAGAAGAAACAGCACCCACGCCATCGCGCAGGCCAGGCCCATGCGGAAGAACTCGAAGGCGTTTTGGTAGAGAGAGAGGGCATAAAACAGCGTGGCTTTATCGGGGCCGCCCTTGGTCATAAGGAAAGTCTGGGTGAAGTACTGGAAGGTGCCTATTACGCCTAAGATGAGATTGAAAAAGATCACCGGGGAGAGCGCGGGCAAGGTGATATGACGAAGCTGCTGCCAGCGATTAGCCCCGTCCAGCTCCGCCGCCTCGTAGTAGTCTTGGGGAACTCCTTGCAGTGCGGCAAGGTAGATCACCATGCTTCCGCCCACGCCCCATAAGTCCATCAGAATAATCGCCGGTTTTGCCCAGAGCGGCGAGGCGAGCCAGGTTGGTGTCGGGAGATGCAGCGCCCGTAGCGCCTCGTTGATCAGCCCATGCTCGGGATTTAGTAGCCAGAGCCAGAGCATCGAGCTGGCCACGGTGGGCACCAGTGACGGCAGATAAAAAATCGTCCGAAAGAGCGCCATACCCTTGAGCTTCTGGTTGAGCAGGAGCGCCAGCGCCAGCCCTATAGTCAGTGCCAGAGGCAGCTCTAGAAATAAAAACGCTGTGTTTCCCAGAGAGGGCCAGAACGTCTCGGTGTCGGTGAAAAGCTCTTTGTAGTTCTCTAAACCCACCCAGCGTGGCGGCGAGAGCACGCGGTAGTCCGTGAAGCTCAGAAAGAGTGTCGCGAGCACCGGGCCAATGGTAAAGACCACAAGCCCGATCAGCCAAGGAGCGAGGAAGAGATATGCCGTGCGCCTCATCTATACTTCTCCAGCTCGCGGGAGACTTTGGCTTGAACG
>NZ_JAYUPA010000550.1:0-1572 GCF_043760365.1 Armatimonas sp. | reverse complement strand
CGGGCGATGAGGTACTGGGCTACGTCTCTCGTGGTCGTGGCATTATTCTGCACCGTGAGGGCTGTCCCAATGTTGCGGCCTACGAGGCGGAGCGCCTGAGCCCGATTGACTGGCAACCCTCCCAGACCGAGCGCTTCGAGACGGGCATGATTATCGAGACCTTCGATCGCACGGGCCTCCTGCGCGATGTCACGGACTTCTTCTCGGAGAACAAGGTGTTTATCTTAGGCATCAATACTCGCTCGGACCGCGCCAAAGGCATTGCCGTCTTGCGCCTAGACTTTGAAGCCCCCTCCGCGGAGTACGTCGAAGCCCTCGTACGCAAGCTCCACTCCCTCGAAGACCTGCTCGTTGTCCACCGTCTGGGTGTCGGCGCTGAAGATCCCAAGCCGGTCGAGCGTAGCTAGATTAGGAGGGTACAATAACGGCAATGCTTCCTCTTGTAATCCTTCGTGGCACACCGCTTGAGCAAGGCCGTCAGCATGGCACTCAGCTCAAAGTGCGTATCGCGGCCAATATTGCTGTCTACTTTGATCGTTTCTTGCGCGAGACGCTACTGGAGCGCGAGCAAGTACACGAAATCGCGGCGCAGTACGCAACGCATATTGAGCGCCAGAGCCCGGCGTATTTTTCGAATATGCAGGGCGTCGCGGAGGGCGGCGGGTTTGAGTTTCTGGATATTGTCGCGCTGAACGTGCGCTACGAGATTCTCTACTACCAGTTTGGCAAGATGGCGATGGAGCGCGAGGCGCAGGCTGATGGCTGCACGCTCTTTGCTCTGCTTCCCGAGGCGACCACGGAGGGGCACTTGATTATCGGGCAGAACTGGGACTGGATTCCCGAAGTGCAGGGTGCGGTTCTGCACACGCACGAGCCCGATGGTCTGCAGACACTTGCTTTCACGGAGTCCGGGATTGTGGGGGCAAAGCTTGGCTTCAACTCCGAGGGAATCGGGCTGGCGATCAATGGAATCACCACTACCGACGACGACTGGACGCGCTTTAACAAGCCCGCCCACGTGCGCTTTTATGAGATTCTGCGCCAGCGCGACTTCAACGATGCCGTCTCAGTGATTACAAGCGAACCGCGCGCCTGCTCGACCAACTTTCTGATCGCGCAGCCGCCGGGCTTTGTGCTGGATATAGAGGCCGCGCCGGACACTGAGGGATTTCTCTCGCCTGTGGACGGCATTCTGACCCACGCCAATCACTTTGTCAATCCCGAAGCGCTCGGCCTCACCGAGCCGCCTAATCCCCGCCGCATCTACTCGCGTCGCCGCGAAGACCGCCTGGCAGAGCTGCTCTTAGCTGCCAAACCCACGATACTTGAAAAGATCCAGACGGCACTCCGCGATACGCAAGGCGACCCTTTTGGGCTCTGCCGCCACCGAAATCTAGCCGAACCCCCGGAGCAACACTATGTCACCGTTACCAGCGCGATTATGGATCTCGATACAAAGACGCTTCACCTCACCGACGGCCCGCCTGACCAGAGCGACTACCAGACGTTTTCTCTTTAATCGCTCCCATGAACGGGAGCGTCTTATTGTCGCTTCGCGACACGAAGGCCACT
>NZ_JAYUPA010000549.1:0-1575 GCF_043760365.1 Armatimonas sp. | reverse complement strand
CATCAGCGGGGATTAAACAGCGCCGCCGAGAGAGTGCGTGCCGAAAAGAGGGCTTCTCCTGAACGGTCTCGCTGCGGGCATTGATGAGCTTGCTGGCGATAGCCCTGTCTTTCGCCCAGAACGGCACGAGCCCCCACTGAAGCGGCTCCAGCAAGCGCTCCGTACTTGGCCCCTGCGCCGTAATGGCTGCCACCGGCTGGGTCGGAGCGATGTTGTAGCGGGCCTGCGGCTCAAAGAGGCTGCCCTGCACATCGAAGCGCCCCACAATCTCGTCTGTGTCGTGATGCATCGTGAATCGTCCACACATAAGTTTGTTATACCCGATCACCATCTTGATCGCTCCCATTACCGCTCTCATGAACGGGAGCGTGTTATTGTCCTCGTTCCTCGGACGCAAAGGGCGTCCCGCCCATAGGAATATTCTTATGGCCGCTTGCGGCCTTCGTGTCGGAGCCTGCGACGACAATAAGACGCCCCGGTTCATCGGAGCGATAATAGGGATCAAAAATAAAAATAAAAATATTTTGTTTTACCCTTTAGCAAACGGGGGAGAACGGGCTATAATGCTTGCGATGGGCTCGTGCGTGAACGACGGCACCCCTAAAAGGCGGCCCATCAGAATGCTCAGGAGGAACGATCAAAATGGTAAGCAATAATTGGCTCTTTAATAACGGTAAGCCGATGGATGCCCCCATGGCGTTTCTCTGTAGCGAGACCCCCCAACTCCATCTACTCTCCGCAGCGCGGGAACGCGGCTTGATTTCGGGAACAAGAAGTACCCAAATCACCCAAGTCTCACCAGGGTATCAACCCCTAACGCGCCTGTAGAGCGAAGCGCCGGAGGGGAGAGGCTGCAGAGAAAGCAGCCAGGCCCCATCCTACACCGCAATTTCGCTCACTCGTCACTTTATCGCAGCGATAGCCCCAACTTTTGTGTTGGTCTGCCTCAGGCTTTATGCCGGGCAGAGTGGCTGGTTTTATGCTGCCCGCTCCTGCTAGAGCTGTGTCTCTACGTAGGCCCGACGGAGAGAATCCCGTGAAAACTACAATTATAGACAAGGGAATACTGCACAACAAAGGCACTCAGTACCAGGACACGCTGACGCTTCAGCGTGCCAAACTGGGCGACACCCGGGCGCAAGAGCGCCTTCGTAAGTCGCTTACTCCCCGCCTGGAATCTCTGGCGGGCTACTACGCTTCCCGAACGGGAATGGATGCCAACGACTTACTGCAAGAGGCTTGGGTTGCGGTCTACGAGGTGCTTCCGACGGTTGACATGACCATTGGAACCCCTTCGCAGTACTTGCTCAAGCACGCCCGCTGGCAGATTCTGGACCACATTCGCTGGAACAAGAAGCGCTCTCACGATGCGCTCGATGAGCTAATGGTGGAGACGGAGAAGCTGACTCAAAGCAGCTTCGCGACTCGGGCGAACCTGCCGGGTGCCGAAGATGTCGAGACCCGGTTGATGCTGGAGATCCTGGAGACACGCCTCAGCACGCGTCAGCGAGCGATCCTAAGGGGATTGCTGGATGGGCACACCTGGCGGCAGATCGGCGACACGCTGGGCTGCAC
>NZ_JAYUPA010000548.1:0-1576 GCF_043760365.1 Armatimonas sp. | reverse complement strand
CGTACTGGTTGCGTTTCTTCCAGCCCTGCGCCTCCCACCAGATCAGCGTGTTGCCGCCTGCGGGGAGTGCGAGGTCGTTCTCATGAATCGTGTCCTCGGTGCCCTTCAGCGAAAGATCAACCTCTTTGAGAAGCTTGCCAGGAGGCGTCGCCCCCTTGCGCCGCTCCTCCCAGTTGCTCTGCCACGTCCGCCAGGCATCCCAGTCGGCACTGCCCACGCTATAGAGCTTCACTTTGACACTCGGCACATTGACGCTAGAGAAGACGGTGCGCGGCGTGGCGGCAGGGTCGGGAATGAGTAGCACCTGCGACGGCCCGGAGAGCTGCTGCTCCGCCGCTCCCACAGTGAAGACGGCGGGATCAAAGCCCTCTAAGCTCTGGCCGTAGATGTCTTTAAGCTTGGACGAGACACTGACTTTATAGACCGTGCGGGCTTTTTTCGCCCCGTAGAGCTGGATGTAGTTGCCGTTGGCCGTGATCTGTAATCCAGGAGCTGCGGGCGATATGCTCACCCAGGCGGGGTCGAAGGCTTCGGCATCGAGTGCGTTTGTGAAGTGGAGTGTCCAGCCAGTGCTTGGGGAGACACTCTTGTCGCGCTCAGGGGACTGCTGGATTAATTTCAGCGGGCCGTAGGTGCGAAACGAGAAGCTTTGTGGCGCTTCGGTGACGCGTGGGCCTTCCGCACTGGGCGTTCCTGGCCCGACTTGAACCGTGATCGTGGTATCGCCCGGAAGCGGCACGACCGGCTTGAGGCCCAGCCAGCGCTCGGGTGTCTCGCTCTTGCCCGTTATTTTTTCTAATTCCGCTGCTGTGGCGCGGCGAACACTGACCTGCTTGTCACCCGCGAGCACTTTGACGGTTTTTAGCACCGCCTCGGGATTGATTTTTTGATCGAAGGGCAGCCAGATCAGCGGGTCGCGGCTCTGGCCGTTGCCACGGGGTCCGTAGGTTTCCAGCAAGCGAACCGCAGGGGTCTTGAAGGTAAATGTCGTCGCTTTCTCCAGCGCACCGCCTGTCACGGACTTTGTGCCTGCCGCGACACTGACACTGTACTCCGTCGCCATCGGGAGCCGCTTGCCGGAGCCCGCATCGAAGATCAGGGTCTGGGTGCCCAGCCAGCGCCACTTGCCAGGGATCTCGGGGGTGAGGGTGACCGGAACGCGCGCGGCGGCATCTTCCTGACCGGTGACCGCGACCATGGGCTGCGAGAACGTCAGGCTCACTCTGTCGGCTAGAGGAACCTCGCCCTCCGGCTGGAACCTGCGGAGAGTGAGTACGCCCCCCACATTGGCTCCCCCGTTATCGGGGGCAGGGGGGGTAGTTTTCGGAGGAAACTCCGCCGTAATCGTCTGCCCCGCACGTGGCGCAGGCAGAGATGCCTCTCGGAGCGCGAAGTCTTTCTCATCGTCGGGCTGCGTGGCAATGGCTTTGACGCGCGCCAGAATTTTATCGGCGTCGGTATCTGAGAGCTTCTCTGCGGGAGCAATCGGGTTGCGCTCACTGGGGCTCTCGCCGCCGGGGAGCTTGCCCGCCGAGAGACGGAACCGGAGTCCTTCGACTTCGTCGCTTGCCTCCGC
>NZ_JAYUPA010000547.1:0-1576 GCF_043760365.1 Armatimonas sp. | reverse complement strand
AGGAGCATGAGGGGAAGAGAGGTGCCTGAGCGGTGCGAAGGCGGAGAGATGGCTCATAAGATTTCTCATTGGGGCACTCCTGGTGCGGCGGGTGTACTCGGTGCGGGGGGAAGCTCACGCACCAGCTTGTTCTGGATCACATCGTAGAGTCGGACACGGCCATCCAGCGAGGCGGCGGCGAGAAGCTGGCTGTTGGGCGAGAGCGCGAGACCCCAGATATCACTCGTGGCTTCTGTGAACTCTTTTTCAAGGCGATTGCGGCCCAGGTTCCAGACCTTCACTTTCTTGTCCGCGCCTCCCGAGGCAACTGTCTGACCGTTGGGAGCCACGGCGATGGCATAGACTCCGTCGGGGTGGGCACCGCCAAAAGTCTGGCCGGTGAAGCCCGTGCGGGGATCGGGCTCTTTAGGGTCGCGGGCCTTGCCATCAGAGCGCACCCCGAAGATGCGCAGAGCACCGTCGCCGCTGCCCACGAGAAAACGCCCGGGCTGCGGGAGCGCGGCGACGCACCAGACCACGCTGCCGCACTGGTCAAAGTTCACGACGACACGACGTTTATCGGCATCCCAGACCTTGAACATCTTGTCCGCCCCACCTGTGGCAAAGAGTGCGCCGCCATCCTGAGGTGTCGTGCGGCTCGGCACGGTGACACTCAGGCAGCGCCCAACATGCTCAGAGAGGGTGCTGATAGTCTGCCCGCTCATGGCATCCGTGACACAGACTTTCTCATCATTGGCGGCGGAGAGGATCTGGTTGCCTAGAAATGCCACCGATTCTACGGTATCGAAGTGAGGCTTGAGAGTTTTTATCACTTGCCCGCTGGTGGAGTTTAGCAGTAAGACCACGCCGCTCACGCCGGGCACGCCCGTTCCAGCGGCGATCATGCCACCGTCGGGGGAGAACGCGAGGGTGCGAATGGCATCCGTGGAGACGCTCCAGTCCGAGAGCTTATTGCCGCTTGCAACCTCGTAGATCACCACGCGGCGATACGTCCCCACCGCGAGCCGAACGCCATCAGGTGAGAACGCCACAGCCCAGCACGGTGGCAGCTTGGTGGCGACAGGCACAACGCGGAGCGGTGCGCTGGCTTTGGGAGTGGGCTTGGCAGGTGCCTTTTTCTGCCGCCCAATGAAATTAGGCGTCTGCAATGACGTCGTTCCTCCGCCGCAAAGCCCGTACCGGGCTACCAAATTTTTTCCCCAGCCCGGCACGGGCTTCGCGGCGCTTGCGCCATTGCAGACGCCGATTTCAATCGGCGGCTGTGATCGTGTCACCCACATGAATCTCGCCCTCCTCCAGCACCCGCGCTCGAATCCCGGCTTTGTTGAGCAAGCGACTCACAAGCCGGGGGCGCTGTGTGTGTGCTTCGAGGCTGGCACACGGCTGACAGAGCTCCGTGCCCTCACAGAGCACGCTGCCCACGCGGAAGCGCTTGCCCACTAACGGATTTAGTGCAATACCCGTCACCGTGATATTGCGCCGCGACTCACCGGGCGCAAAGCCCTCGGTGTCCACGGCCTCCGCCTCGATGAGCGTGATATTGGTGGTCTGGCGGTCGCCGACAATGCCGCTGTCT
>NZ_JAYUPA010000546.1:0-4424 GCF_043760365.1 Armatimonas sp. | reverse complement strand
CGTAATATCGAGCACGGCGGCTCCCTGACCATTATCGCCACGGCGCTGGTGGAGACGGGCTCCCGCATGGACGATATTATCTTTGAGGAGTTCAAGGGAACGGGAAATATGGAGCTGCGCCTGGATCGCTCCTTGGCCGAGCAGCGCCTCTACCCCGCCATTGACATCAAGCTCTCAGGGACACGTCGGGACGATCTGCTCTACCCTGCGGATGATCTTCGCAAGATCTGGCAGGTGCATCGTATCCTGGCAAATCTGGGTACCAAAGAAGCGACCGAGCTTCTCCTAGATCGCCTCGATAAGACACGCTCCAACCGTGAGTTCCTGGCCGCGATCGGTGCTGCTCCCGGCGCTTCTCCCAAGTCGGAGTAGCATCTCGGATATGTCAAACCCCTACGACGAAACAAGTGAGAACGAGAACCGCCAGCCACGTGCTCTGGAAGAGAAGCGGGTGGAGGTTCTTGGGCTCTGGGAGGCACGCGACACGACGGAGCCCGAGGGGCTCATCGGCGAGGTCGTGCTCTTGCTGCGCGATACCCGTGGTCGCCGTCTCCAGGTGCATGTCGGGGCTTTTGAGAGCATGGCGATCCACAATGCCCTGCAAAAAGAAGCACCCGAGCGTCCACTCACCCACGATCTGCTCCGGAATCTGGTAGAGAAGCTTGGCGGAGTGCTGGAGCGCGTGGTCATTGATGATCTATGGCAGGGGACTTTCTACGCCAAGCTGCACCTGACGCGTGAGAAAGCCCCCTCCCTTGAAATAGACTGCCGCCCCTCGGATGCCATCGCACTTGCTCTCCGAGTCAGTGCTCCGATCTTCGTCGCGGAGCACGTTCTGGTCGAGGCCACGCAGGACTAAGCACGCCGCCCTCGGTGCACGAGGGTGCCCACTTCAGGTACCATGCGTCCTGCTCATGCAAACCACCTCACGCTCGGCTCTGGCAGCGCTTTGCTGCATCGCGATGCTTCTCTACTCCGTCTATCTCGGGGCTGTGGGAGTGCTTCTTCCCTATCTGGGCACGGCGTTCTCGCTGGGGGCCGAGGCGCAGGGGCGGCTTTTCCCGGCGAACTTTGCGGGCTTTGTGGTGGGGGTGCTGCTCTGTGGCTACTTGTCAGACCACTGGGGACGCAAGGCGGTGCTCTTAATCGGCCTGGCGGTCTATGCGGGTGGCTTACTCCTCTTTGGCAGTGCGAGCAGCTATGCTCTGGCGCTGGCGGCGGCGCTGCTGGTGGGGGCAGGGAGTGGGGCGATGGAAGTGGTCGCCAATGCGCTGGCGGCTGATCTCTACCCCGAGAGGCGCGCGTTTCTGCTCAATACCCTGCAAGTAGCCTTTGGGGTTGGCGCTGCCGCATCGCCGTCTCTCTGTCGCTACCTACTGACTCATAACACAGAGTGGCGGGCTCTGTACTTTGGGCTCGCGGGGATAAATATCGCTGTTTTTATCGTGCTGAGCTTCTGCCGCTTGCCTCGTAGCGAGACACATGAGGCTTTGGAACTTGCAGCACTGCGCACTGTCCTGCAGAAGCCCGCTTTCGCTCTCCTCTGCCTGATGCAAGGGCTGTATGTCGGGGCGGAAGTGAGCTTTTTCTCCTGGCTTCCCACCTACTTTGAGACGAGGCTTCCTGGGGGGACAGAGTGGATGGCGGGAGTGGGGACCCTTTTCTGGATCACGATGACCCTGGGGCGCTTCGCACTCGGCGGCTTGCTGGGGCGCTTTGCCTTACTCAAACTCACCGCACTCTGCGCGGGAGGGGGAGTGGTCTTTGCGGCACTCGCTCTTGTCTGGCAGAAACTGCCTCCCGTTTTGCTCTGTGTGGCACTGGCCGGGCTCTTTTTCTCCGGGATCTTTAGCCTGGTGCTCGCTGAGGCGGGGGAGCGGTTTCCCCGTGTTGCGGGCACTGCCTTTGGTGGGGTGGTGGCCGCAGGAGGCCTTGGTGGCGCACTGGTTCCCTGGCTCATCGGTGCACTGGCAGGCGGCAGTCTTGGCTGGCAAGGGGCGCTCCTGTTGGTTCCCCTCTCGCTGGTTGGCGTGCTACTGCTGAGCTTGCGCCTGGCCCAGACTCGCTGAAGCAAACGGGAGGCAAGTCTCTCTAGGTACAATACGCATCCCTGGGTACAATACGCACATGTCTATACTTCTCTCAGAGATCAACGAGCAGCCCGCCGCACTGGAGCGAGCGCTCACGGGCGGCAAAGAAGCTATTGCGGAGCTGGTGACGCAGATCAAGAAGCGCGATGTCCGTTATGTGATTCTTGCCGCGCGTGGCACGAGCGACAACGCGGCGACCTACGCGAAGTATCTGCTCCAGCTCACGGTCGGGATTCCTTGTGGCCTAGCCGCGCCCTCGGTGCACACGCTCTATGAGGCCGATGTCAACTACAAAGACGCACTGGTGATCGGAGTGTCGCAGTCGGGAGCGGGCGACGATATCAACGAGGTAATGGCGCAGGCACGCAAGAGCGGGGCGCTGACCGCTGCGCTGACCAACACGGCGGACTCGAAGCTGGCGCAGGTCGCCGAGCATGTGCTGCTCTGCAACGCAGGAGTGGAGAAAGCCGTCGCTGCCACCAAGACCTACACCACCACTCTGGGGCTCTTCGCCAAGCTCGCGGCCCGCTGGTCAGGCGATACCGCGCTTGCTGACGCACTCTTGCGCGTGCCCGATGCCATGCGCACCGAGCTGGTTCGGCTTGAGGGCAAGGCGCAGAGTGTCGCAAACTCCCTCACCCACGCCGAGCGGATTCTCACGGTCGCGCGTGGCCTGCACCTGTGCACCGCGATTGAGTCCGCGCTGAAGATTGCGGAGACGACCTACACCACCACCCAGGCATTCTCCTCGGCGGACTTACTCCACGGCCCGATTGCTAGCGTCCCAGCCAACACTCCCTGCCTCTTGTTCCTACCCGACGGTAAAACCAAGCCCATGATGACCGAAGTGGTGGGGAAACTCTCCGCACGCGGAGCGCGCGTGCTCACTCTCTCCACCGACCCCGATGCCGCGCTACCTCTCATCAATACAGGCAGTGAGCTACTCTCTCCGCTGGTGGACATTCTCCCCGCGCAGCTTCTCGCCTACCACCTCACCCTCGCTCGTGGCCTCAACCCGGACAACCCACTCGGTCTGAGCAAAGTGACGGTCACACGTTAACCTCTCCCCAACCCCTCTCCCGGGCGCTCGCAAGCTCGCTGGGAAAGGGGCTTTTCTTACCCCCTTCCTCACGCCCAGAGGGCACCCGGGCACGAACGCCCGGGGGAGGGGGCAGGGGGAGAGGTTAAACAGAGGTTATCTTCCCCCGAGTCCTGTTAAGCTCACACCCTCGATGAAGTAGCGCTGGGTAAAGAAGAAGAGCACGATAATCGGCATGACGACCATGGTCGAGGCGGCCATGAGAAGGCCGGGTTCGCCGCCGTGCTGCTGCTGGTAGAGCTGAAGCCCGTAGGCCAGCGGCATGTGCTCCGACGAGCTCAGATAGATCAGTGGCCCCTGGAAGTTATTCCAGGCACCCATGACGGCCATGATCGCAATCGCCGCCAGCGCGGGCTTCACTTGAGGAAGCATCACGCGCCAGTAGACTCCAAACGGGCCGCAGCCGTCTATTTTTGCCGCGTCCTCTAGCTCGCCAGGGATGGAGAGAAAGAACTGGCGCAGCATAAAAATATTGAACGCCGAGCCGAAAAACGCGGGTACCCAGAGTGGCTTGAGGGTATCAATCCAGCCTAGGCTACGGAAGATTAGAAACTGTGGCATGAGGGTGACCGCGCCCGGCACCATCATGGTCGCGAGGAGTATCCCAAAGAGCAAGTTGCGCCCCGGCCACGAGAGCCGCGCAAATGAGTACGCGACCATCGAGGAGGCAAGCAGCGTTCCCAGCACGCTCATCAGGGTCAGAAAGAGGGTGTTGCCCAGAAAGGTCAGGCCGTACTTGGTGTCGGGCGGCAGATACGCCAGCGCCTCGGAGTAGTTCTCCCACTTGGGCGAAACATGACGTACTTTGGTCAGCTCCGTGCGCGTGAGGGTTGCGTGAGTTCCACTTGGATCCGGGGTGGTCTCGTTGAGCATCGGTTGGACTTTAATTCGCCCATCCGGGAGCGCTTCCACTTCAGCGACCAGCTTGCCATCGCTGAGCTTGGCAAGCTTGGCGGGCTTGCCATCAGGCTGCTTAAGCGCGTCTATAGTCTTTTGTTGTGTTGGAATCCAGACGGGAGGGAAGACGGCTTGCTCATCATCGGCCTTGAGCGACGTGGAGAGGAGCCACGCAAACGGCACCATGAACATAAACGAGCCGAGCAGCAGCGCCAGGTGTGTGGCAGAGAGCCGGGTCAGCTCGCTGGCATGGCTGGCATTGCGTGTGAGTGCCTTCAGCCAGCGCGCGTTACCTAGTGCGATCACGATCCCCAGCGCGAGGCTGACCGGCGCAAAGC
>NZ_JAYUPA010000545.1:0-1578 GCF_043760365.1 Armatimonas sp. | reverse complement strand
CCGACGGCGGCGCGACCCGCACCCAGCGCGCCAACCTGGCGGGCCTCACCTACCGGACCGCGCTTGAAACCGTCCGCGACACACTGGTCTGGGACGCGCAACGCCCGCAGGAGAACGCCTGGAAAAACACCCTCAAGCCCGAAAAAGAGGCCGCCGTGCTGGCCGCGTGGCGGGCGAGACCGCTCCCATGAACGGGAGCGTCTTATTGTCCTCGTTCCTCGGACACAAAGGGTGCAAGCACCCATGGGCGCAGGCGCCCTTCGTGTCGGCGAAGCCGTCAATAAGACGCCCTGGTTCATCGGGGCGAATCCTTAGATCTCTTAAAAGTCGAACTGGGCGACGTTCTCTTTGGTGAAGATCGTGGGGGGGCCGACGGTGATCTTGTTCAGATCCTCGACCACCCGCTCGCCCATTTCGCCCACTTTGACTTTCTGCCCCTTCTCCGCCTTCAGCTCGCCTTTTGCCAGAGCGAGGCAGACATACGCCGTGACCTTTCCCATGTCCACGGGGCTCCAGAGCATGATCTCAGGTGTGACACCTCCCTCAATAAAGCTCCGCATCTGCTTGGGCAGACCGAGTCCAAAGATCCGCACGCCGCCGTTCTTAGCATTGGCCCCGCCCGGGTAGACACCGCGCTGCTGCGCGACCTTCGCTGCCGCCGAGACACCTACTGTGGTTGGCGCGATCACGCCCTTGAGGTTCGGGAACTTGGTGAGCAGGCCCTCCATCTCGGTAGCGCTCTTCTCGGGCTTATCGTCGCCAAAGACCGTCGCGACCAGTGGCATCTTGGCGTACTTAGGGTCTTTCCACGCCGCGTTCATCTGCTCCACCCAGAGCTTCTGGTTGGGTGAGTCGCTGGTGGCCGAGAGAATCGCGACCTCGCCGGTGTAGTTGATCCCCTTGCCAAGCTGCTCTAAAATAGCCCCGCCGAACTTGGAGAAGTCGGTCGCAAAAACCCCAATATCACGGTGGCTCTCGTTGCCCGTGAGATCGGCGTCCACGGTAACCACTTTGACGCCCTTGGCCCGAATCTCATCAAGCGTATTGTTCAGCGCATCCACGGAGTTTGCCGCCAGACAGATCACATTCGCCCCAGCCTGCACTTCGTCTTTGATGTACTGAATCTGATTGGTCGCCTCCGCTGCTGCTGGGCCGGTCATCTTGTACTCCGCGCCCTCGGCCTCGCAGACGGCCTTCATGCCCTTGTCAATCGCATCAAAGTACGGATTGCCGACATTCTTAGGAATAAAGACCACCTTGATCTTTTTCGTCCCACCGCCTGCCGTATTCGTTGTCTTAGCTTCTTCAGGCTTACAGCCCGTTGTCAGCGCCAGTGCCACCAGCGGCACAAAAGAGAGTAGTGTTCTTCTGTTCATAGCAGCTTATTCGTGATGTTTCGTTACAGTTCCTGCCATAGGACGAACCATAAATAAGAGAATCCCCAAGATGTTTTCAATACGATCTAAGTAGTAGTAGCCATCTTCCATGACCACACTCTGCCCGGAGAGCTGTAGAAAGCTCCAGGCATCGCCCGTAGTGACAGCACCATAGATTACAGTGCGTGGTGTTCCCGCACGC
>NZ_JAYUPA010000544.1:0-1578 GCF_043760365.1 Armatimonas sp. | reverse complement strand
AGTATCGAAGGAGTTCGCACCGACGAGCTGCGCAATGGTAATGAGTTGAGCCTGACCATCAAGCGCGGCGTGCTCACCATCACGTCCAAGAACCGCCGGGAGACGCTCTACAAGTTCACGTCCAAAGCCGCCGCGCCGCGTACCGTCTTGGTCGAGCACCCGCTCTGGGAAGGCTGGACATTAGTCGCACCTGCGGAGCCAACCGAGACCACGCGGGATCGCTACCGTTTCGCCGTCAGTATTGCGCCCGGGTCAAGCGCGAGCCTGGCCGTCGCCCAGGAGCAGGCACTGGGAACCACGGTGGTGCTACTCGAAGCGGACACGGCCCAGCTCACGCACTATGCCAGTAGGGGGGAGCTTCGCTCACGCCTCAAAGAGGCGCTGGCGGTGACAATTGCACGTCGCCGTAAGATCCATGAGCTGGAGACCAACGCCGATCTTCTGGACAGAGAGCGCACCCAGATCCACGAGGAGCAGGGGCGTATCCGGGGCAACTTAGCGGCGCTCGATAAAGAGTCGCCGCTCTACCGCCGCTACTTAGACGAGCTCAACGGTCAGGAGAATCGCTTATTGGAGCTGCGCGAGGAGGGCAATCGCCTCCGCAAAAACGCCCGCGATGCCCAGGCCGAATTGAAGGCTTTCCTGGATACGCTGGACTTATAAGAGTCGCTCCCATGAATCTCGCCCCCATGAACGGGGGCGTCTTATTGTCCTCGTACCTCGGACACAAAGGGCGTCCCGCCCATAACCGAGTAAACTCGGTATGGCCCGAGGGCCTTCGTGTCGGAGCTTGCGACGTCAATAAGACGCCCCGGTTCATCGGGGCGAAAACAAATCGGGGCGGGAGAAAGAAATGATGCTAACCACAATGATACTTCCCTTAGTCGTGCTGGCACAGGGGCCCGTAAAGGCGCAAGAGAGCGCACTGCCCGTGCGCGCCGTGACGCTGTTTTCGTCGGGGGTGGCCTACACCCAGCGCGAGGGCGAGGTGAGCGGCAACGCCACCGTGCCCTTAACATTTCGGACGGCGCAGATCAACGATATCTTGAAGTCCCTGGTGTTAATTGATGAGAAAGGCAAGGTTCAGCCTGCGGTTTATGCCGCAAAAGACCCGGTCAACCGCACGCTCCAGGGTTTCGCGGTGGATGTCACCTTGCCACTGGAGCGCACGGCACTGCTGAATCGTCTGCGTGGGCAGGTCGTTACCGTGACAACGGCAAGTAGTACGAGTGCGGTTACTGGCAAGCTGGTGAGTGTTGAGGCGAAAAATCTCCTGAGTGCTGAGGGCAAGACAACCAGCGCTGAGTTTCTGAACCTGCTCACGGCGAATGGCCTGACCACGGTGCGCCTTGATCTGGTGAGCGAGATTTCCTTCAACGATCCGAAAGTTTCTCGGGAGTTTGGCGAGGCACTGACACTGCTTGCTTCCGGTGCCGATGATAAGCGCCGGAGTGTGACCTTACGCTTCGACGGACCCGGGACACGACGGGTGCAAGTGGGCTACATCACCGAGTCGCCACTCTGGAAGATGAGCTATCGCCTGCTGCTCTCCGGCACGAAAGAAGGCAGCACACAGCC
>NZ_JAYUPA010000543.1:0-1583 GCF_043760365.1 Armatimonas sp. | reverse complement strand
CCCGAAGGCGGAGCCGTGCTACGCTACGATATCACCATTCCCAAGGGCACGACCTACGAGGTCTGGAACCGGATCGGCTATGAGTTCGCTCGCTCAGATTTCGACTGGCGGCTTGACGGCGGAGCCTGGCAGCGCGTCACACCCGAGACGCTGACCACGGATCTCATGAGCCTGGAGACCTGGAACGAGGTCGCCTGGCTGCGGCTTGGGGCGCAAAAGCTCGGGTCAGGGGCGCACACGCTGGAGATTCGCCTGCCCAAAGACGCTAAAAAGCGCGTGCTCTATGCTTCGGATGCGCTCTGTTTCTACGCGGGTACGTGGCATCCCTATGGCAGATACAAGCCAGGTGAGGAGCACCGAAGCGAGCGGGATCGCGCAGCGGCGGCGCAGGCTTTCACGCTGGGAACCACTGGCCCGCGCCCTTCTGTCTCTCTGGCAGGCGACTGGGAAGTATGCCGTGCGGATGAACAGACTCCCCCCTTTGATATCGCCCAGCCAATGGAGATTGTGCTTCCGCCTGACCCAAAGTGGAGCGCGATTACCGTGCCCTCGGATAAGAATATTGCGCGCCCAGATCTGACCTTTGCCCACCGGCTCTGGTACCGCACGCGAGTTAACATCCCCGCAGCGAGCACTGCTTCACGCTACATTCTCACCTTTCCACGCAATAACTTAAATACCACCGTTATTGTCAATGGTATGTTCTGTGGCTTCAACAAAAATCCCAATGCGAAGTTCGATATTGACATTACAAAGGCTATCCAGCCGGGCAAAACCAATGAGATTCGTGTCGGGATTCGTGATGCCTGGTATGGCTACTCTACCAGCCCGACCGATCCACTGAAGCTACGCAAGAAGTTCAATCTGCCCCTGAGTGTGGTGGGTACGGGCTTTCAGGATCTTGCCTACCCTATCTGGAATGCCTGGCAGAGCGGCTTGGTGCAGACCCCAGTTCTCACCCGCACCGGAGCCGCGCAAATCCATGATGTCTTTATCCAGCCCGATGTTTCGGGAAAGCGCCTGAATTTCTCCTATGCGATGCACCCAAGCGAGGCCCCACGACGCTATGAGGTGCTCGACAGCCGTACGGGTGCCGTCGTTGCCCGCTGGCAGTCCACCAATAAACCTCAGGAGGCAGAGCAAGGCAATCCACTTCTTACCGTTCGCGAGTCGCTGCCGTTTCCCGAGGCGCGGCCCTGGTGGCCGGAGCCCAATCCACAACTCTACACGCTCCGCATTATCTGTGGCGACGATGTACAGGAGACGCGCTTTGGGTTCCGTCAGTGGGATGTTCGAGGAAAGGACTTCACGCTCAACGGGCAAGTCTGGCACGGGTGGGCGGATCTGGGCGCAGGCAGTGACCCGAAAAGCTGGCTGCAAAACTATCGCACGACCAACCAGCGCTTTATGCGGCTCGCGGGCCATGCCCAAGGAGGGCCAAGCTGGCTGGGCCTCACTCCCGACAAAGCGCTTGATTTCTTCGATGAGAGTGGCGTGGTCGTGCGGCGCAGTGGCGATCTGGACGGCGAGGCAATTGGCTACATGGCAATTGAGGGCGACGATGCACTCAAAAAACTCTATGG
>NZ_JAYUPA010000542.1:0-4448 GCF_043760365.1 Armatimonas sp. | reverse complement strand
CGCTACCTACTAAGCCCGGGCGATGCGCAGAGCACGCTCAAGCTCGCACGCAAGGAGGCAGTCCTGGGTAGCCCCGACGAGGCACAGCGCCTGGTGCTTGAGGTTCTAAAAAAAGACCCGAATAATACAACCGCCCTTGATATGGTCGAGCGGTTCATGGTGCGGGCAAAGCCCAAGTAGAGAATCTAGGGCAGCTCTGCAAGCTCCGTCAGGAGCTGGCCCGACCAGATGGCGATGCGCGAGCGGGTCAGACTCCAGGAATCGTCGGTGTCGAGTGCGAGTCCTAGAAATCGCCCATTCTCGACCCCTCGGGACGTCTCAAAAATATAGCCGTCGGTGGGCCAGCTCCCGATTAGCCGTGCGCCGCGTGCTCGTAGCTCGGTGCCCAGAATGCCCAGCGCGTCCTGAAACGTCTCCGGGTAGCAGAGCGCATCGCCTGAGCCAAAGAGCGCCACCGGCTTGCCCTCCAGCCGAAGCTCCCCGAAACGCCGCAACAGACATTCCCAGTCGCTCTGGAGCTGTCCCTCATCCCAAGTGGGGCAACCGACAACCAGCACATCGAAGTCGAGGAGCTTTTCCGGGTTCATCCCACTCACACTGATCGCCCGAACCGTGGCCTCGTCGGTACTCGCACAAAGAACCCGCGTAATTTCGTCGGCGGCCTCTTCCGTATTGCCCGTCGTACTACCGTAAAACACACCTATGGAATGCACTTGCATGTTTATCAGCATAGCCGTGTGTAGTAAACTCTCACATCCCCACTTTGGCAGATTTCAAGTTTTAAGAGTTATCCACAGCCTGTGGATAACTTGTGGATAACTCGCGTGCAAAGAGAATCGCAGCAGCGCAGGCCAATCCAACACCGGCAAAAAGCACAGGCCGAGGGCCGACTCTGTTGCCGAGCACGCCTGCGAGGAGTGTCCCCAGCAGGCTCGCTCCCAGACCCCCGACTTTCGTGACCGCATTCACACGCCCTAGCAACTTCTCTGGCGCGAGCTGCTGGCGCAGGGTGGTCTGGTGTATCTCAAAGATCGTCCACCCGGGGTCGGTGAGGAGCTGATTGGCGGTGAGCAGCCCATAGCTCAGAGCGCTACGAGTAGGAGCAAGCGGGATCATTAGCATGCCCAAGGGAATCAGCCCGAAGCTCAAGGCAGTAGCGCGGTACACCCCGAAACGCTGGGCCAGGGGGGCCGCAAACGTTGCTCCGAGCAGAGAGGTGACACCCCCTACGGCGAAGACCATCCCGAGAAATTTTGGCTCCAGTGCGAGAGTTCGCGTCATGAAGAGCAGAATCAGGGGCCCCATCAGTGACATCGAGAAAGAGAGGGCAACTTGGGCCAAGGCCAGGGCCCGCAGCAGACGTTGCCGCCCCACATAGCGCAGGCCCTCGACAGCTTCCTGGAAAAGTCCAGCCCCCTGGCCACCGTCCAGATGGGGGACGACGCGATTCGGTTGGCGAATTGCCAGCAGGGAGAGGGCACTGAGCAGGAAAGTAGCGGCGTCGATCAGTAGCGCTTGCGGGCCACCGAAGTGCTGCACCAGCCAGCCGGAGACCGAGAACGCACAGACCTCGGCGACGGCGGCGCTGGCGGAGAGGCGGCTGTTGGCACGGCTCAGTGCTTCGCCCTGAACCAGCTCGGGCAGGTAGCTCTGGTAGGCGATGTCGAAGACCGTGGAGAGAATGCCCATCAGCGGCGCGACGGCAAAAAGAGAGCCCAGCGTGAGCTTGCCCGTGAGCGCCAGCGCGGGAATGCTCATCACGAGCAGAAAGCGCAGGACATCGCAGGCGATCATCACCGGGCGCTTGGCACGCCGATCCAGCCAGGCACCCGCGAAGAGCCCCAGCAGAAAGCCGGGCAACAGATCGGCCAGCACGAGCAGCGCCATGTCCAGTGCCCGCGCGTGCAGAAACAGCAGCGCACACCAGGGCAGCGCCGTTCGGGTTATCAGCGATCCGAACACCGAGACGGCTTGCCCCACCCAGAGTTTTTGAAAGTCAGTCACACGGGCAATATCGCTCAGGAAGGGGCTTCCAGTAAATCTTTATAACATTTGTAACGAATGATAGATCTGCTCTGTACTAGGGGTGTCATGCAGCAAGAGGCGTCCGACGAGGCGCTGATGGGACGGGCGCAGGACGGGGATCGTGAGGCGTTCGCCGATCTCTATGTGCGTCACCGCCCGGCGCTGACGGCGTTTCTGACGCGTTTCACGGGAAGCCCGATGCTTGCGGAAGATTTGGCTCAGGAGAGCTTTGTACGGCTCTGGGAGGCGCGGGGGCGCTTTGAGGGACAGCGTAAGTTTAAGATCTGGCTGTATGTGGCCGCGAAGAATCTCGCGATCAATGCGCTCAAAGCCCGGCGCGAACTGGCACTGCCAGAGGAGCTAGCGGAGCGCACCGCGCCGCGCCCCAGTGCGCTGGGCGAGCTGGTGACCGAGGCACTGCAAGCGCTTCCCGAGCCGCAGCGGCTGGCGCTGGTCTTGACAATCTACGAGCAGTTTTCGCACCGTGAGGCGGCGGAGGCAATGGGATGCACAGAAGTAAGCGCCCGCGTACTGGCCTTCCGCGCAAGGCAGACACTAAAGCAGCGGCTCGCGCCGCTGCTGGAGAAAGGCTATGAGACAGAGAATATCTGACGCGTCCGTAGAGGCGCTTCTGCGTCGGGGAGATCCCGCAGTGGAAGCGATGGAAGTTTCTGAAGCGGAGCGTGCGATGCTACTTGCTAGGCTGGCAGGCATGCCCCCCACAGATTTCACATCACGCCGTCGCTTATCAGTGGCACCAGCCGCCTTGTTTTTTCTAGCCACAGCCGTGGGACTGGCGATTTTCTGGCCACGCCTCACGCCGTCACAAGTCGCACAAGTGATTTCTATGCCATCACCTCGTGTTTCGGTATCGTCACCTCGTGTTTCGGTATCGTCTTCTGAGACAGTGGTGACGCATATTGTGATCGTTGCGGACAGCACTTGCCTTTCTGGTCAACCCGTCCCCACGGAGCATATCGTCATTCGGGGTGATGCCACCAGTGTCGTCACTACCATCGAACCCATTGAAAAAACGGAGGTTTTTTTATGATTCCACTTCCTCTCACTATCTCTGTTCCTATCCCGGCTCTTGTTGTTCGGTTGCTCCTGCAAAAAACGGATCAGCTTATCAGTGCCGATTTCTACGATACGCCGCTACGCTCTGCACTGGAAACACTGTTTAAGAGCGCGGGAATTAGGAACTACGTGATTGATAACGGGGTTTCAGGGACAGTCTCGCTGAAGGCGACCCCATTGCCGTTTGAGAAAGTGCTTCAGCTCATGCAGCGTGGCTCGACCAAGCCTTTTACCTACACTACTAATAACGGTGTCTGGATTGTCAAACCCACGGTGGATACTTCCAAACCACTGCTACCCGTTATGCCTTCTGCCCCTCGGTTCAATCAGAACCAAACTGCTCCCTATGCGAAGATCCTTCTGCGGCACCGGACTCCGCAAGAGCTTGCCGGGCTGCTTGGTGGAATTATCACTTTACCCTTTACTCCTAAGCCCGGCCCTACCCCGGTTCTCAGCTCGGATGGGAAGCGATTTATCACGCCTCCCAGTAATTTGGGTAGCCTACGACCGCCAGGAATTGACAATATTATCGCAGTAGGAGAGGGAACACTTCTAGTGCAGGGAGCGCCTGCTGACATTGAGGAGCTACGCAACCTGATCCAACAGCTCGATGTTCCCATTCCCAGTGTCGAGTGCCGTGCGGAGGTGGTCTCGGTCAGCGGAGGGAAACAGAATCGAAATACTCTGCTGGCGGCTATTGGAACGGGAAAATCAGGGACGGAGATCAAGGCTGTCAGCAAGTTCTCGGGGACACCTGCGCAGACCTCAAGGCTCGATGTGACGATCAAAGCCACTCCTCTGGGCGACAACTACTTCGAGGTGGAGACACGCTGGGAGGCATCGGTTCCGCTACAAGGTGCCCAGAAAGGCCAGCTCGTTCGTTTAGAGAAGACCTTCAGCAACACCCGGCGCATCAAAGCGGGAGACACCATGATGTTTGGCGGCGTAATTGTCAAAGAGGAGCAAGGGGCGGTACACGGCGGCCAGGAAGTGCTGTTTTTTCTGACCCTAAAGCCGTTCTGAGCCGCATCTGTGCCTCTTGCTCCAGGTGTGCCAGCAGGTGCGCGATTTGAGGCGTTTGAGGGAGTTCTTGAAGCTGTGCTCGTAGCTCCGCCCCCTCCAAAGCCCGTGCGAGGCGGGTGAGATGGCACCAGTGTCGGTGCCAGCCCTCGAAGACGAGGTGGCGCAAAAACACAGCACGTAGGCGGGCTTGTTGATCGTCGGTGAGCATCTTTTTTCGCACCAGTTGCTTGGTCAGGTGCGCGAGCTGCGGACGGAACTTGCTCTGCGTCTCCAGCTCCTCAATCAGCGGCTCGGGATCAAGAGGCTTGCCGTCGCGGTGACGC
>NZ_JAYUPA010000541.1:0-1586 GCF_043760365.1 Armatimonas sp. | reverse complement strand
ACGGAGTACAAGCGAGCCGGGACACCACAGCAGATCGAGCTGGCACTGATGCAGGCTCGCAAGTCAGCCCGTGAGGCTGGGGTGTTGCCGCTGGTCGTAGTGCCCTATCTCTCGGAGGAGCGTTTGCTGGGACTGGAGCGAGAGGGCGTCAGTGGGCTGGATCTCTGCGGCAACGCCGTGCTCACCGTGCCGGGGAGTCTCTATGTCTTTCGTACCGGCTTTCCCAATCGCTTCAAGAGCAATGCGCCCATTAAGAACGTTTTTCGAGGGGCAAGCTCACTGGTGGCGCGGGCGTTTCTGCTTCAGCCCGAGTTTGTCAGCGTCGGGCAGATCGGCGAGGAGATCGTCACTCGCGGTGGGGAGCTCTCGCCGGGGACGGTTTCCAAAGTACTTAAGGAGCTGGAGGCGCAGCTTCTGGTGGGCCGTGCGAGTGGGACGATCCGCCTACTGGAGCCCGAGCGCCTGCTAGAGAAGCTGGAGCGGGAGTTTGCTCAGCCCAAGATCACCGCGCGCTTTCTGGGAAAAGCCGACGTGAGCTTTGAGGCGCTCCAGAGCCGGGGCGTGCCCGTGGTGCGAACAGGAGTGGGCTCGGCGACGCGCTACGCGGCCCTAGCGATGGAGAACACGCTACGGGTCTATACCAGCTCGCTGGAGAGGCTGATGGTAGGGATTGAGGCGACTGAGACTAACCGCTTTCCAAGTCTGGAGGTGCTGGAGACGAGCGACCAGGCCGCTTTCTTCGATGCCCGCGAGGGCTTCGCCTCGCCCCTCCAGACCTATCTGGAGATGCGCGATGGTGACGAGCGGCTGCGGCAGAGTGCAGGTCAAGTGCGCGAGAGGATTCTGGCGAAGTGACCGACCCACTCAGGGCAACTCTACTCGATCTGCTCTACGAGCTGCGCGACGCCGATGTCCCTCTGCTCCTCGGCGGTGGCTACGGGCTGTACCTGAAGCAGGAGGCAACTATGGCAAGGGATGCGCCACGGCTTCTCGACCTCACACCGCCGCTCCGTGCCACCAACGACCTTGACCTCTTCCTTCGCACGGAGCTTATCGCCGACTCGGAGCGCCTGCGGCCTCTGCGGGCGGCGCTGGATCGCTTGGGCTTTACGGTAATTCCCTCGGCGCAGAACTACCAGTTCGCCCGGAAGTTCACGCTGGACGGTATCGTGTGGGACATCAAGGTGGACTTGCTCACGCGCACGCCCGACCCAGCAGTCTACCCACACCTGAAGTTCGATGCACGCCGAGTGAAGCCGCATCCCTCGGTCGGTCTGCACGCGCACCGCACCGACGAAGCCCTTGCCATCGAGGATGGAGCCGAGCTACTTGAACTGACCGGCGAGCGCACGAGCGGCGAGACGTTCACTGGAATGGTCTACCTACCGCCAACCTACGCGTTCCTGATGATGAAGCTCTTCGCGTTGAACGACCAGAAGGACGACGAAATAAAGCGCTACGGCGAGAAGCACGCACTGGATTTGTACACGCTGGTCTCTCTGCTGACCGAGGCAGAGTACAAAGCAACGCTGGCGCTTCGGGATCGCTACCAATCGAGCGCTGAGGCAGAGACCGCCGCCCGCCTA
>NZ_JAYUPA010000540.1:0-1586 GCF_043760365.1 Armatimonas sp. | reverse complement strand
TAGATGGGAGCGGCGATTTTAGTCCGCCTCGCAAAATTGGCAAAACTCCCCAAAACTGGAAAATCGAGGTATCCCGAATCCAAATGCGGTTCCCCTGTGATCGTGCTCCTTTGGGGATTAGTATACCGCTTCATGGTCGTGACGTGGTCTAATACGAACATGGAAACGATGGAGCTTTGTGCGCAAGGCCGGGCATACTACGATAGGTTCCTGAAGGCATTTCTGGAGCCGACCTATCGTGGGCAGTATCTGATTCTCGATGTCGAAACCGGCGAGTACGCCATTTCGCAGGACTACGCTCCCTCGCTGGTGGAGCAGCAGAAAAAGCACGACGGGCGGCTTCAGTACGTCACACGAATTGGAGAGCGGGCGCTGATGCGGCGGGGCGGGCGGCGGACGTGATCGTCGGGCAGGTAGATACGCGGCGCAACCTTCTCTTTCCCCTGGTGGTACGTGGCTTCACCGGGCAGGAGCTGGCGCTGACAGTTCTTCTGGACACGGGCTTTAGCGACTGGCTCTCCCTGACCGACGAGCAAGTGGCAACGCTGGGTCTGCTTCCTTCGGGTGTCGCGGAGTCCGAGCTCGCCGACGGCTCCATCGTCCCGGTGACGCTCTACACTGCCGTTGTGGTGTGGGAAGGGATTGAGCGGCTCATCGAAGTTGTCGGCGGGGATACCGACCCACTTCTTGGGGTCAAGCTTTTGGAAGGCTACCGTCTGATCGCCGACTTCACCAACAACGGGACACTCCAGCTCTCTCGACTTTAGTTGAGTGCCGCCGTCGCTCGCTCCAAGTTGTCGCCCACCGTCGCCCGGTTATAGACGCTCACCCCGCACTGCGAGAGCTTCTGCGCCAGATATGCCGCGTCGGTGTCCACGATCTGCCCGAGGAGAAGCTCGGTGCCAAACGAAATTATCTCCGCTGTCATGCTAGGATTCTACCTCCTCTTCAGAAAGCTTTTCAGCAGCATACTCATCTGCAAACTCACCGTTTGTACTATGGTCATCATCTTTGATGTACAGAATACTATCATCGCCCACCAAGCGGCGAAAACATTCGAAATGGCAGTAAAAAGTTTGTTCCTTCTGATCTCGCCATTCTTTGTCGGCATGCCCTATGATAACCAGCGCACATGGATCAAGTTCATGCTCATGTGGCCCAAAGTGCGGTACGCTCCCCTTACAGATATAGCAATGATAACTTGGCCCCTTAGTTTCCATTTCGGCATCATTGACATCATGTGCGAACTCGGCAATGATCGCAGCGCGAGCGATAGCCATGCCCTCCGGGGTGGTAAGTTGGGCCGCGATGTTGTCGGGGAGTTCCAGGGTAATTGTGCTCATTTGGGTTTTAGTATACCGCGCTACCCCAGCCCGGCACGGGCTTTGTTTCCCTCGGAGACTCCTCGTTTACGGGGCGGCGAGCTGAGAGAAAGCCGTGGGGGTCGCTCCCGAGTCGAGGTACTCCCGAATCCGAGTGGCACACGCCTCAGGGGTGAGCTGCGACGTGTCCACTTCCAGATCGTAGATGCCGGGCTGGTGCACGGCCTTCTGCCAGAGCGCAACCGCCGGGGGAATCGGGGCACC
>NZ_JAYUPA010000539.1:0-4455 GCF_043760365.1 Armatimonas sp. | reverse complement strand
CTAGCTCAACACTGCTGTCAAGTATAAACCTGGGGAGGTTTTTTACCGATACAGGAACTATGAAATACGCAATCCTTCTGCTCTTTGTGGCTCTGATTCTCCCCGGCTGTGCCAAGGAAGAAACCCCGCAAGAGGCCACCAAGACCGCTGGTCGCACCATAGACCAGGCAGAGGCACTCCAGAAAGAGTCGCAGAAGCGGGTCACGGAAAACGACGTACTCACCGGCGGAAAATAGAGTTGGCGTGCTATACTGACCTGGTAATTTGGGGAGGCTACGAACTTTGAGTTGGAATCGGGATGCCCGCTTTGTGGTAGGAGCGGATCTGGGTGGGACTAATATTCGTGCGGCGGTACTGGATCGCGACGGCAAGATGCTCGGGCATGGGAAGCGTCCTTCGCTTGCCCTGGAAGGCTCGGCACGAACCATCGGACAGATCAAGCAAGCCGTGGACGAAGCCATTACTGAGGCGGGCATCACCAGAGCCGAGATCGGTGGGCTGGGAATTGGTGTTCCGGGGCACATTGATCCTGCGGGTAAGCGTGTGCTCTGGGCGCCTAATTTTTATGAAGACGGCTTCCCGTATCGCAATATCGCACTGGGGGATCCCATTGCCGACGCAACGGGGCTTTCGGTTCTGATGGGCAACGATGCCAATGTTGCAGCCCTCGGGGAGTTTCGCTTCGGTGCCGGACGTGGCACGCGCACAATGGTGATGTTTACTCTCGGCACTGGGGTGGGTGGGGGACTGATCTTAGACGGTAAGCTCTGGACGGGCTTCACCGGCGGTGCGGGTGAGCTGGGACATATTATTGTGGCCGCAGGCGAGCGTGGCGGGGCAGCGGCCTACGGGAGCCTGGAGTCCATGGCCCAGATCGCGGCGATTTGCGAGCGTGCCTCGCGCAAGCTCTGCCAGGGGCGCACAAGCATTCTCGCCGAGCGCTGTGCCTACGACTGGCACCGCATCACACCTAAAGATATCGCCGATGCCGCGCAAGAGGGCGATGCAGTCGCGCTGGAAGTCCTGGAAGAGACTGGCTACTACATTGGCTTAGGGGTGACGTCGGTTGTGATGCTCCTCAACCCGGAAAAGATCGTGATTGGCGGAGGTGTCGCAGGCGCAGGCGAGCTGCTTTTTGAGCCGATCCGCCGCACTGCTTGGGCAAACGCATCGAGCACCCTGATCAAAGACTGCCCGATTATCGCTGCGGAGCTTGGCGACGATGCGGGTATCTATGGGGGCGCGGGGCTCGTGTTCGATGCATTAGAGAGCGCGGTTTAACCGGTGAGCTGGGCAGGCTGGGCATTTCTCTCGGCCTGCTTCGCGGCTCTCACCGCGATTCTCGCAAAAATCGGCATCCAGGGGATCCCCTCTAATCTTGCGATGGCAGTTCGAACGACCGTGGTTCTGGTGGCGGCGTGGGCGCTGGTTCTCGCGCGTGGGGAGGCTAAGGGGCTTAGTGAACTCCCGCAAAAAACGGTTCTCTTTCTTGTCCTCTCTGGCCTTGCTACGGGGGCCTCGTGGATGTGCTACTTTAAGGCGCTGGCACTTGGCCCCGTCTCCAAAGTCGCCCCGATTGACAAGCTCAGTTTTGTGCTCGCTGCGGTTCTTGCCGTCGTTTTTCTGCGTGAAAAACTCACTTGGCCGCTTGCGGCAGGCTGCGCACTTATTGTGGCCGGAGTGTTTCTCACCCTCAAGGGGTAAACTATGCTGGCCCGAACAGCCCCGGGAGCTTCCCGGGAGCACTGGGGAAGAGCGCGGCAGCTTTTTCTCTGCCGATCTGACCTGCGGCGACCTCCGTTAAGACATCCCGGTAGTCCAGTGTTACTTTCAGATCACCCGGGGCTTCGAGCTGCTCGTCTTTCAGGCCAGGCCAGCGTGCGTATACCTTGCCGCCTTTCACACTGCCCCCTACCACAAACCAAGCGCTCGCTCGCCCGTGATCCGTGCCCAGGCCACTGTTTTCAGCCACGCGCCGCCCGAACTCGGTCATCACAACAATTGTGACATCGTCGAGCTGTGCGCCCAGATCTTTGGTAAATGCGCCCAGGGAATCTCCGACATCCTGGAGCTGCTGAGCAAGATAGGGAGTGTTCTGCCCGACATGCGTGTCCCAGCCGCCACGGTCCAGGCAGGCCGTTTCTACCCCGACTCCGGCCTTGAGCAGCATCGCAGTCTGGCGCAGGCCGTTTCCCAGGTTCGACTCAGGATACTTCGCGCCGCCACCGGGCACGTAGCGCTTGGGATCAAGCTTCTCTAGGACGGTCAGAACTTCCAGTGTCTCTCGGCCCGCAATGGCTGCCGCGTCTTTGCCGTGCGCATAGAGCCCTTCAAGTGCTCCACGAAGGCTGGGAGTGGCATTGAGTTTCAGGTCGCTCAATTCATTGATTGCCATGGCGCTGGTCGCGCCGCGCAGGATATCGGGCATTATCGTATTGAAGGCAACCCCTCGAAGTGGCGATGGGTTGTCGTCGGGAAGGGCCATGAGATAGCGCGCCACCCAGCCCGAGGGTATCGTCGCCGGGTCGCTCGCTGCGCCTCTCTCCATCACTGCCATCGCCTCAAAATGTGAGCGGCTCTGATCCAGCGAGCCCACGGCATGAAGCGGCGCGAGGTTCCCCTCCAGATAGAGCGAATGCAGGGCACCCAGCGCGGGATGGAGTCCGAAGAAACCGTCGAGCTTGAGTGCGTTTGTCACTTTGATTGTCGGGCGATTTTTAAAGTAGTCGTCATCACCAATCGGAGCAAGTGCGGTGAGGCCATCCATTGCGCCCCGCAGGAAAATCGTGATTAGCGGCTTGCGGTGTGTCTTGCCCACGGTGAGCTGCGCCAGTGCCGAGCGCCCCGCCCACGCCACAATCGCGGCAGCCAGTGCACCACCAATCAGGTTCCGTCGGCTACTGGCACTCACACGGCTTTCTTCACACAATCCCCAGAGACTATCACTCATTGTACTCTCCACTATTTCCACTGAAACTCAGGCGATGCGAGGGCGAGGGCGAGGCGCTCCTCGGGCTTGCCGGAAAACTCGGGTAGGGAACCAAGCAGCACGGTCGCCGCCTCTTTGTCGATCTGGGTTGCGCCGACACCGCCTGCCGTTAGGGCAATTGCGAAGTTCCAGCGGGCGAGTAGCGAGCCAGTCCACGCCTGGGCTCTCTCGGGGTAGCCATCGGGCATGGGCCACTCGTAGAGAGGCTGGCCCATGCGAGTAAGATGATCTTGGACGCCCTTACTGCCGTCGGTGAGCGCATTGGTAGCCCGCAGCGCAGAGACGGTGAAATCAAACGGGCGCTTCAGGATCGGGGGAGCGTGCTCAAACTCGGGTGCCGTGAGGAGTGTCTGCATCATCGCCGGGATCGCGCCGCCGGATTCCGCGTAGCACGCCGCCACTTTCGCGGTGAGTGCTGCACTGTTTTCGTCTTCCCCGTAGAAGTAGCGCACTAGCTTTCGGGAGATAAACCGTGCTGTCGAAGGGTGTTTGGCAAGAATATCCCGCACCTGCGCCGCGTCTTTCTCACCGCCCCCATCAGGAATTTTCTCACCGAGCACCACTTTTGCACCGTTGTCGTGGCGATTAGGGTCGAAGTAGGCACCGCCCGTCTCGTGATGCTTAAGGCCATCGGTGAGCTTCCAGCCCGACATAAACCGATCCTCGATAGTCCAGCCTGTCAGGCAGCGCGCGACCTCCATAATATCGCGTTGCGTGTAGCCACCGTCCACGCCTAGGGTGTGCAGCTCTAAAAGCTCACGGGCATAGTTCTCGTTGGGGTGTTTCGCATCACTGACCTGCTGATCCAGATAACCCAGCATTGCCGCCGACTGCATGGACGCCTGGATCATCTTTTTGACGGAGCCCAATGCGTTCTCACGTACGACTTTCTTAAGATCGGTGGGCAGGAGATACATCAGCTCCGCGGCAACACCGGGTCGGCTTGGTGCGGAGTAGACCTTGCGGGCGTAGATATTCAGGTGGTTCGCCCAGAAGTCACAGAGGCGCTCGCGGAGCTGCCACTTGGAGTAGGTGGCCCGAAGAATCGCGCCACGGGAGAGCTGCTCCATCACGGATTTTTGCGGCATGTCGCGTAGCTCAAACGCGGGGGTGCGAAAGACCTCCAGCCCATTCAGTCGCCAGCGCAGTGCCACCGACTCGTCCTCATCATGCACGGGAGCCTTGAGCTGCTCGGTGAGCCAGCCGTCGTTGCCCAGAGTGCTTACCCGTTCCAAATCCGCGACGGACGGTCCGAAGGCAGCTCGGTTGAGGAGCTTTGAGTCGCCAATAGGGCGCATGGGCGGGCGTGTGGCGTGTGGTCGTGGGTCACGCACACTGCGCAGTGCCTCACGAATCGGCCCCTCGCCTTGGGATTGGCAGCCTGCGAGCGCCGCCCCCGCAACACCCGCCCCCACCAGTAGCTCTCGTCGTTTCATTGGGGATTCGTCTGTGCTTGCGCCTGCACG
>NZ_JAYUPA010000538.1:0-1589 GCF_043760365.1 Armatimonas sp. | reverse complement strand
TGAAGGCGGAGCAGGGGGCGCTGGATCTGGTGATCGTGGACTACTTACAGCTCATGCGTGGCTCCGCGCGCAACTCGGAGAACCGCAACCAGGAGATCAGCGAGATTGCACGGGGCCTTAAGAGCTTGGCCCGTGAACTTGATGTCCCGGTGATTGCCCTCTCTCAGCTCTCACGCGCCGTGGAGCGCCGTGAGGACAAGCGGCCCATGCTCTCCGATTTGCGTGAGTGCCTGACGGGCGATACCCGTCTCTTCGATGCCGACTCTGGCTTGCTGGTGCCGATTCGTGAGATTGTGCCAGGGCAGCGGGTTCTGGCTACCAATGGTCAACAGCGCGTGGTTGCGGCCACGGTCTCTCAGGTCTGGGAGAAAGGGGTCAAGCCCGTATTGCGTGTCACTACGGAGACAGGCCGTGTTCTGCGCTGCACCGACAACCATCCGTTTCTGACCGCGAGTGGTTACAAACCTCTTGCTGAGATGGGCGAAGGAGAGCTGATTGCGACGGCGTGGCGCTTGCCTGAGTTTGGGAAGCAAGACATAAGCCGCGAGGCGCTCTGTCGTTTCCTGGGATACATGGTGGGAGATGGGCACTATGGTAAGCACCGAACCGCTTCGTTTATTGCATCAGACCGTGCCGTTTTTGACGACTGCGTGACCATTGTTCGTGAGCACTTCCCGGAGGTGGCCACGGTGGAGATGCTGGCTCGTAACACAGTGAAGCCCTGCTGGGAGGCGGATTTTGTTCAGTATCATGGGGAAGAGAAAAAGTACGGAAAGCCTTTTGGGAACTCTGTCCTCAACTGGTTTCGAGAACTTGGGTTACTGGGACAGCTTTGTGACACGAAGCGAGTGGCGGCGTTTGTCTGGGAGGCGGGTATCCCTGGCGCAAGGGCGTTTCTTGCCGGGTACCTGGCAACCGATGGCTGCGTTAAGCATCGTGGGGCAAAGTGGTATGTTCACTTTGATACTGTCAGTCATGGGCTTGCACGAGATGTTCAATTGCTGCTGCTTCGGCTGGGGATTGTTGCCAGCATTCAAGAGCCGCAGCGCAAGCAAGGAAAGTACCGTCCCATCTATCGTGTCTCGGTAAATCCGCTCGATGCGAACCTGCGGCTCTTTGCGACACTGGTTCAGCCTCCAGGTAAAAAAGGCGAGCTTCTTCGGGAGTTTCTCTCGGAAGCGCCGCATGAGCCGACAAATCCAGGCGTATTTCGTCTGCCTGAGCTGCCAAAGGGGGATGGAAAGCGCCTCTATTGGAAAAATCAGGGTAAGTGTCTACGCCGCGACATCGCGCAGAAGTGGGCTCAGAAACTCAATGATACGGAACTGGCGCTCTGGGCGGAGTCTGATGTGCTTTGGGAGAAGATTCGCTCGATTGTGCCAGATGGGGAAGAGGCAACCTACGATATCTGTGTGCCAGAGACGGGCTGCTTTTTAGCCGAAGGGGTTGTAGTGCACAACAGCGGCTCGATCGAGGCGGAGGCGGATGTCGTTGCGTTTATCTACCGGCCCTCGTACTATGCGCGCAAGGATGCGGTTTCCCAGGATGCGGAGGAAAAAGCGGAGCAAGAAGGGGGCGAGTATGAGGGC
>NZ_JAYUPA010000537.1:0-4463 GCF_043760365.1 Armatimonas sp. | reverse complement strand
CACACGTCCTGCCGTAGGCGAGGCGTCTCTCCATAAATCGGGCAGCGAGACGCGAGTTTCGCTGCCCGATTTTGATTATGGTATCCTGAGCCCATGGTAGAACCTGGGCAGTATCTTCGTGATCTCTTCACCCAGCCCGTCGGCAGCGCTGTCGTCGCACGGGGCTGGGTAAAAACCGTCCGCTCTGGCAAGGGCGTCTCGTTTATCCAGCTCTCCGACGGCTCGTGTTTCGCGGATCTCCAAGTGGTCGCGGACCCGAGTGTCGTGCCCGAGGGAGTTTCTACGGGAGCCTGCCTCGTGATCGAGGGAGAGCTTGTCGCGTCTCCTGGCTCCGGTCAGAGTGTCGAGCTTCAGGCAAAAACGATCACTGTCCTGGGAACTGCCGACCCAACAACCTACCCGCTCCAGCCCAAGCGCCACACGTTTGAGTTCCTCCGCGAGCAGTCACACTTACGCGTGCGCTCCAACACCTTTGGCGCGGTTTTTCGGGTACGCAACGCCGTGTCGTGGGCGATCCATAAGTTCTTCCAGGAGCGTGGTTTTCTCTATGTTCATACCCCCATCATCACCACTAGCGATGCCGAAGGGGCCGGGGCGATGTTTGGTGTCACTACCCTTGATCTGATGAACCTGCCGCGTACCGAGACAAAAGCAATTGACTTCAAAGAGGATTTCTTTGGCAAGCAAGCCCATCTCACGGTCTCCGGGCAGCTAGAGGCCGAGATCTTCGCTCTGGCCTTCACCAATGCCTACACCTTTGGCCCCACGTTTCGTGCGGAGAACTCCAACACCCCGCGCCACTTAGCCGAGTTCTGGATGATCGAGCCAGAGATGGCCTTCTGCGATCTTGAGGGCAATAAAGCGCTCGCGGAGGCTTTTCTCAAGTACGTGATTCAGCATGTCCTAGATACCTGCGCCGCGGACCTCGAGTTCTTCACAAAGCGCATTGATGAGAGTGTCTTGCCGACTCTGGAGAAAGTGGCGACCAGTACGTTTGCGCAGATCACCTACACTGAGGCCGTTGCGCTGCTAGAAAAAGCCAGCACCAGCAAGAGCTTTGAGTTTCCTATCTTCTGGGGCTGCGATCTTCAGTCTGAGCACGAGCGCTATCTCACCGACGAGGTATTCCAGCGCCCTGTGATTGTCACGGACTATCCCAAAGAGATCAAGGCGTTCTACATGCGCCTCAACGACGATGAGAAAACCGTGCGAGCGATGGATGTGCTTGCGCCGCGCATCGGAGAGATTATCGGGGGAAGCCAGCGTGAGGAGCGCTACGAGGTGCTGGTAGACAAGATCCGCAAGCAGGAGCTGCCCGAGGAGGTCTACTGGTGGTACTTGGAGCTGCGCAAGTACGGCTCCGCCCCCCACGCGGGCTTCGGGCTGGGATTGGAGCGCCTCGTACTCTATCTAACGGGAATGAAAAACATTCGGGATGTCATTCCCTTCCCCCGCACGCCGGGGAGCGCGGAGTTCTAAATGGGCCGCCAAGTTGTCACCCGCACGCTGCGGTTTCAGTATCTCAAGCCCTCAAAGTTCACCACGGAACTAAAAAAACCGGACGGAGTCAGTGCGCTCCTGCCCGATGATAAAAAAATGCGGCTCACGGTGCAAGGGGAAAAAGAGGCTATTGAGCTCCTGGCACAGATGGCGCAGCTCGCCGATGTGAAGCCTTTTCGCTACTTGCTCACCCTCACTCTTGTGAAGCTCGGCCCTGGCGTGCGCCGCCAGGCACTGGAGAAAAAGAGCCTTGTTTTTGAAAACAAAGCCCCGGTGAGTATCAGCCTCAGTGGCGGTATGTGTGAGCTTCAGGGGACTCTCCACGGCAGTCCGGGCGAAGTCCAGCTTCTCTTTAGCACACAGGCCGCTCGGCTACGGGGCACGCGCCGTGAAGTCACGGAGTCGCTTCAGGCCTCGCGTCGGATCCCCTTTGGCAAGACCACCACTATTGCCCGTTTCGCAGACCCACAGATGGGGCCATCCCATGGTACGAAGCCCACCCCAATCACGCTTGTTCTGGAAGCCAGCGCCAACGAGGCAATGGGTCGCCCCGAGCGCTAGCCATGTTCTCTTTTGCTGCTCTTGCGAACTACTCGGTTGCGCTACGCCGGGCCAGCTACCGGGAGGCATCAGAGGATCGAGCTGTGGCGGTGACGACCTTCACAGAGTCTCTTGTGCTTGCCGTAGCCGGTGGCGTGGGTGGGGGCGGCGGCGTGGGTGGGGGCGGTGAGGCGGCCTCACTGGCTATGGAGACAGTAGAGTTTGAGGCAGAGAAACTGGCTCGAAAAGGGGAACGGCTTTGGAGGGGATTTTTCAAAGCCCTCGACGATGCGCTTGTCGCCCACCCGGATGCGGGCCAGACCACCCTGGTCGCACTGTGCCTTACTTCTCAGAAGATCATCGGGGCCTCGGTGGGTAGTTCGGAAGCATGGTGGATCACCGCCGACGGCCACTTTGACCTGACCGAAGCCCAGAAACGCAAGCCGACTCTCGGATCGGGGAGCGCCGAGCCCGTTCCGTTTAAGTTGAAACTCTCTGGCCCTGGTACACTTCTGCTTGCCAGCGAGGGCCTCTTCAAGTACGCCGATCCCCTCGCCATCACCGAGGCCGTGCGGAGCGCGGCGAGCGCGGATGCCGCTGCCGACGCACTCCTAGCCCTGGCCTCCGCACCCGCCGGGCGCTTCTACGACGATGTCGCGCTGATTGTGGTGCGAGTGGAGACAAAGAGCGTACGGGATACAATAGCGCCGTGGACAAGATTTTTACACCGCTTCAAGGCGGGCTGATCGTCTCCTGCCAGGCACTCGAAGGGGAGCCGCTCTTTGGCTCGGAGATCATGGCAAAGCTCGCGCTCGCGGCGAAGCGCGGCGGGGCAGTTGGGATTCGCGCCAATACCCCTTTAGACATCGCGGCCATCAAATATGCCGTGCCCGAGCTTCCCCTCTTCGGGCTGTGGAAGGTCGTGGTGCCCGGCTTTGAGGAGGTCTACATCACGCCGCGCCTGCGCGAGGCCGTCGCGGTGGCAGAGGCGGGAGCGGAGATTATCGCCCTCGATGCCACCCTGCGCCCCCACCCGGAAGGCTCGACAGCGGAGCTGATCCAGGCAGTTAAACGCGAGACCGGTCGGCTTGTCCTAGCCGATATTGATAGTGAAGCATCGGCGCTGGCTGCCATAGACGCAGGGGCGGATGCGATCTCGACCACGCTCTCAGGCTACACCCCGAGTTCACCTCAGCTCCTTGGCCCGGATCTGGAGCTTGTCGCCCGGCTCGCCACGAGAAATCTTCCCGTACCGCTCTTCGCCGAGGGGCGTATCCACTCCCCAGACGATGCCCGCAGGGCGCTTGACGCCGGAGCTTTTGCCGTGATTGTCGGGGGAGCAATCACCCGCCCCGCCCAGATCACCCAGCGGTTCGTGGCCGCGCTGCGCTAGAGCGCCTGAGTCACTTGTTGACCGTCGGAGAAGAAAAAGAGGTCGCGCGGCTGTGTATCGGTCCGCAGAACCGTCGCGCCCGTGGCTCTCAGGCGCTCCAGTGTAGACAGCGCGGGCAGGGCTCCTGTTTTATCGTCGACGCTCACCACCACGAACTGAGGCTCGACCAAGTGCAGCAGCTCGGGCGAAGAAGCACCGGCATTGCCAAAGCGAGCAACCCTAAGCACATCGGCAGAGAGCTCCTGTCCCAGTGCCAATAATGCCTGCTCGCCGGCCCTTTCTAAGCCGCTCTCCCAGAGAAAATGGGTATTTCCCCAGGTCAGGCGAAGCACCAGGGCATTATTGGCAGCAGCAGGGGTACGCGCGACAAAAGGCAAGTGGGGGAAAAGAACATCAAGCCGCCCCCCCGGACCGAGCTCGAATGCCTGACCCGCACGTCCAATCTGGATCGGAACACGGCGCTTCAGGAGTGCATCACGTGTCTCCTGCTGGCGCTGGTTGACCTGCTCCCAGCCCAGTTCCAGAGCCGCTTTGATCGGGAAACGGGCGATTAGCTCCTGCGCCCCCCCGAGAGACTCATTGTAAGGGTAAGGAAGAATGAGAAGATCAATTTGCTGCGCCCCTGCGGCAGCGAGCGACTCCGCCACATGCCCACCGGCCCCCGGCGGCCCAGCACCAATGACCAGAAAGCGACCGTCGGGAGTCTTCACCCAGGAGGCTTCCCCTTGCCCGACTTTAAGGTAGCTCACCACCAGAGATTGGGGAGGGAGCGAGGGAATTGTCACTTTCGGCACAGGCCGCAGCCGTATTCCCAGCACCAGTGCCAGGCTCCCCAGCAGCGCCAGGAGTAGCCACACTAGCACGCGGCGACCCCGCGCCCCCATCACTTGCCTCGCTTTTCGGTCTCAGTCAGGTGGTAAGAGAGCACTGCGAGCTCCTGCAAGAAGGAGACATGGCGCACCACCACTCCTGGTGGCACCTTCAGCGCCGTCGGGGCGAAGTTCAGCAGAGCGCGTACCCCACTCTGAAT
>NZ_JAYUPA010000536.1:0-1590 GCF_043760365.1 Armatimonas sp. | reverse complement strand
CAAAACGCCTCGCGGCTCTCCCCAAAGATCGCCAAGTTGCCGAAGCGTTTCGGCTCGCTCTGGGCCGCTCGCCCACCCCGATGGAGCGCACGGACGCGCTCGCCTATGTCCAGAAAAACGGCCTCGAAAACCTCTGTCGCCTTCTCTTCAACACCAGCGAGTTTGTGTTTGTGGACTAATCTATGAACCGACATGCTTTTCTTCTCCAACTCGGCCTGACTGCCTTTTTCGTGAACGAGGAAGGCGATTCAAAGCTTGTCATGACCCAAGACGCGGCGTATCGTATCGGAGAGATTGAGCCACTCCTAACAAAGATAGTCTCCAAAATCGTCGAGGCTCCGGGCGGGCGCTGGGTTCTGATAGAGCAGAACGCGCACCGTCCAAACGGGGACTTCGAGACGTTTGGTGGACAGATTTGGCTCTACGATGTGTTGCGACAAAAACTAACTCAGATTTATCAAGTAGAGGAAAAACCAGATGACCATACCATGGCAAAAATCTACATAAGTCACTGGTTTCCAAAATCCGCAAAAGCAATCATTTCGCAACGCATCTATCAAGTCTTCCCTGACGATGGGAAGGACTATCCCTACGTCCCTCCTACGGAAACCTATGGCCTAGTTGACGCCGAGCGTGCGCGTCTGCGATGGCTGTCTCTGCCAACAGAGGATTTCTACAAAGCCGAGCCACTGCCTGGCACCGATTTGTTTCTGTTCTCTGGCTCCAGAGAGCCAGGCTACCAGAGGCTCTTTTGCTTTCTTAGCCCGAATGGTAACTTTAGCCCTGTCGCCGAAGCGGGGGGACTGGGTACCGAGCCAATCGGACTGAGCCGTGATGGGCAGAATCTCCTCTGCGAAGAAAAGATCAAGGGGACGCCTCCGCAAACGAACTGGTACTCCATCCGGCTTCGCAATGCCCACGTGACAGCACTTACCCAGAAGCCGGAAGATTTAGTTTCTCTGGAAGAGCTTGCCAAAAGAAACACACCGTCCCTGCCACTTACCCTCACCCGTGACCATTCCCGGTTGGTAGGAACCGAGGGACGAAGCGCCGCAACCATTGCTCTCTGGCTGGAGGCGATGCGGCCACGGCAGGACAAACGCTATGCACGGGGGCTGATCACGACCGAAACAAACGGAGAGACGGCAACTGATATCGTCCCCGCCATAGATGAGCCACCGCCCTACGGCTGGCCCGCTCCCGTCCTCCTCCCCGATCTTTCTACTGTGCTCTTCACCCGTGATGGTGCACTCTACCGTGCCCCCATTAGTCGCCTTGATCCAAGATCCTATGCACGGCTTGTGGAGAGGCTGGCAAAAGAGAAGACTTCGCTCTAAAGTAGCTGATCAGCGACACCGAGCGCCTCGCCGCGCTACCGAGTACACCGACTCGGTAGCTTATGTCCAGAAAAACGGCCTCGAAAACCTCTGCCGCCTACTCTTCAACACTCGCGAGTTTGTGTTTGTGGACTGAAATATCGCCGCCATGGACGGGGGCGATATTTCTTATGGCGGCAACCCCGGCAGGACTTTCCCCCCGGTGGGGCGAATTCTGGCGGCATGGGACCTTTCAATGTTGCCGTGATCGGCT